>NZ_JBFTML010000002.1:0-160327 GCF_056396925.1 Pseudomonas sp. 05N433
GCCTGTACCCGCGATGGTCATCACGTTGAAATCACCGCCAACATCGCTTCGCTGGCCGAAGCTGAGCAGGCCATGACACTGGGCGGCGAGGGCGTCGGTCTGTTGCGTTCGGAGTTTCTTTATCTGGATCGCAACCATGCACCGAGCCATGACGAGCAAGCGTCCACCTACAGGGCCATCGCCCGAGCATTGGGGCCTGCGCGCAATCTGGTGGTGCGGACCCTGGATGTCGGCGGCGATAAACCATTGGCCTACGTGCCGATGGACCGCGAAACCAACCCGTTCCTGGGCATGCGCGGCATTCGTTTGTGCCTGGAGCGTCCGCAGCTGTTGCGCGATCAGTTCAAGGCGATCCTGAGCAGCGCCGGGTTGGCTCGGCTGCACATCATGTTGCCGATGGTCACGCAGTTGTCGGAGTTGCGGCTGGCCCGTCAGCTGCTTGAAGAGGAAGCGCTGGCAGCAGGACTCACGGAACTGCCGAAACTGGGGATCATGATCGAAGTGCCGGCAGCGGCGCTGATGGCGGATCTGTTTGCGCCCGAGGTGGATTTCTTCTCCATTGGCACCAACGACCTGACCCAATACACCCTGGCCATGGACCGCGATCACCCGCGGCTGGCCAGCCAGGCGGATAGCTTTCATCCATCGGTGCTGCGCTTGATCGCCGGTACTGTGAAAGCCGCCCATGCCCATGGCAAATGGGTCGGTGTGTGCGGCGCCCTGGCTTCGGAACATCTGGCGGTGCCGTTGTTGCTGGGGCTTGGCGTGGATGAGTTGTCGGTGAGCGTGCCGCTGATTCCGGCGATCAAGGCGGCGGTTCGCGAAGTCGACCTGCTGGACTGTCAGGCCATCGCCCAGCAAGTGCTGGGGCTGGAAAGTGCCGAGCAGGTACGCGAGGCATTGCGGCTGCACCACGAGGCGACGGTCGATACTTCACTGGTTCTGGAGAACTGAGCATGTTCGAGAAAATGCAGCGGGCGTTCTGGAAAGCGTTGACCCCGGATCTGGTGGTAGATGAGCCAAAACCGGTGGCTCAAGCCGTTTCCGGTCTGGCACCGAATGTCGTGGCCGCACTGGGCGGTGCGGATAACCTCAAGTCACATCAGCCCATGGCGCTGACCCGGATGCGGGTGGAGTTACGGGATGTGGCGCGGATGGATCGGCAGGCGTTGACGGCGGCTGGAGTGCCAGGCGTGATGATGCTGGACGGTGGAGTGGTGCATCTGCTCACCGGTTTGCAGTGATCGTTCCCACGCGTTGCCCTTACTGTTTCTCATCCGCAGGTGTATCGTATTCGCCTTTTGCAGGCACCGCGCCTGTGGCTGATACGTGAGGTAGTTGAGTTCATGTCCTTTACCCGTCGACAAATACTCGGTGGTCTGGCCGGTCTTGTGGTGGTTGGCGTGGGGGCCGGTGGCGCGTCGCGTTACTGGCTGGGCAAGATGGCCGACGCTGAGGCCGGCCACGACTATGAGCTGATCGCCGCCCCGCTGGACGTCGAACTGGTGACCGGGCACAAGACCGAGGCCTGGGCGTTCGGCCCCTCGGCGCCGGGCACTGAGTTGCGCGTGCGTCAGGGCGAATGGCTGCGGGTGCGTTTCATCAACCACTTGCCAGTGGCGACCACCATTCACTGGCACGGCATCCGTCTGCCGCTGGAAATGGACGGCGTGCCCTACGTGTCGCAATTGCCGGTACTGCCGGGCGAATACTTCGACTACAAGTTCCGTGTGYCCGACGCCGGCAGCTATTGGTATCACCCGCACGTGAACAGCAGCGAAGAACTCGGTCGCGGGCTGGTCGGTCCGCTGATCATCGAAGAGCGCGAGCCCACCGGTTTCAAGTACGAAAAGACCTTGAGCCTCAAGAGCTGGCATGTCGATGAAGAAGGCGCTTTCGTGCCGTTCAGCATTCCTCGTGAAGCGGCCCGTGGCGGTACGGCTGGGCGCCTGTCGACCATCAATGGCATCTCGCAAGCAGTGATCGACTTGCCTGCCGGGCAGATCACCCGCGTACGCCTGCTCAACCTCGACAACACCCTGACTTATCGCCTCAACATCCCCGGCGTCGAGGCGCAGATCTATGCGCTGGATGGTAATCCCATCGAACCGCGCCCACTGGGCAAGGAATACTGGCTCGGCCCGGGCATGCGCATTTGCCTGGCAATCAAGGCTCCGCCGGCCGGCGAAGAACTGTCCCTGCGCAACGGTCCGGTACGCCTGGGCACCTTGCGCTCAGTGGCCAATACCGACGCGCCGACCGAGTGGCCGCCGGCACTGCCCGCCAACCCGGTGGCCGAGCCAGACCTGGCCAATGCCGAGAAACTCAACTTCAATTTTGAATGGGTGGGCTCGGTGTCGGTCAACGTCGACAATGGCAAGCCGCCCAGCCTGTGGCAGATCAACGGCAAGGCCTGGGATATCACCGACAAGACCTGCGCCGACCGACCGATTGCCAAGCTCGAAAAGGGCAAAAGCTATATTTTCGAATTGAAAAACATGACTCAGTATCAGCACCCGGTCCATTTGCACGGCATGAGCTTCAAGGTTATTTCTTCGAACCGGCACAAGGTTATCCCGTACTTCACCGACACTTACCTGTTGGGCAAGAACGAGCGCGCGCAAGTGGCGCTGGTGGCTGATAACCCGGGCGTCTGGATGTTCCACTGCCATGTGATCGACCACATGGAAACCGGCCTGATGGCCGCCATCGAGGTGGCGTGATGCGTCAGATACGCCCCGCGGCGATTATCGACCGCAGCCGTGATCGTGATTTCATGCGCGAAGCCCTGGCCCTCGCCGCCGAAGGCGCGGCGCTGGGTGAAGTGCCGGTGGGTGCTGTGCTGGTGCAGGACGGTGAAATCATCGGGCGCGGTTTCAATTGCCCGATCAGCGGCAATGACCCCAGCGCCCACGCCGAGATGGTCGCGATCCGCGCCGCCGCCCAGGCCGCCAGCAACTATCGCCTGCCGGGCAGTACGCTATACGTGACGCTGGAGCCGTGCAGCATGTGCGCCGGGTTGATCGTGCATTCGCGGATTGCGCGGGTGGTGTATGGCGCGCTGGAGCCCAAGGCCGGAATTGTGCAGAGCCAGGGGCAGTTTTTTACCCAGGGCTTTTTGAATCACCGGGTGCTGTACGAAGGCGGGGTGTTGGCCGAGGAGTGCGGGGCAGTATTGAGCGAGTTCTTCAAGGCCCGTAGGGCCAAGCCAGCGGATTAGGCGGCGACAGGTAGGCCGCCTTGCCCGCGAAGCTTTTACTTGCGGGCAACAATCACCGCACGCATCGGCGCCGGCAGCCCTTCGATCGTTTTGCTGTGATCATCCGGATCAAGGAAATCGCTCAACGACTGATACTTCATCCATTCCGTCCCGCGTTGTTCCTCGACCGTGGTCATGCTCACATCCACGCAACGCACATCGCTGAACCCGGCGCGACGCAGCCACAGCTCCAGCGCCGGCACCGACGGCAGGAACCAGACATTGCGCATCTGTGCGTAACGGTCTTCCGGCACCAATACCTGTTGTTGATCGCCTTCGATCACCAGCGTCTCCAGCACCAGTTCACCGCCCTTGACCAGGCAATCCTTCAGCGCCAGCAAATGCTCGATCGGCGAACGACGGTGGTAAAACACGCCCATGGAAAACACGGTGTCGAACCCTTCCAGGTTCGGCGGCAGGTCTTCGAAAGGGAAGGGCAGGTGCCAGGCATTGGGCTCGGACAGGTAACGCTGCACCGCCTGGAACTGGCAGAAGAACAGCCAGTTGGGGTCGACGCCGATTACGCTGTCGGCCCCGGCACCGAGCATGCGCCACATGTAATAGCCGTTGCCGCAGCCGACATCGAGGATGCGTTTGCCCTTCAGGTCCAGATGCGGAGCCACTCGGGACCATTTCCAGTCCGAGCGCCATTCGGTGTCGACATGCACGCCGAACAGGTCAAACGGCCCTTTGCGCCAAGGAGACAAACCCATCAGCGCGGTGCGCATTTGCGCGCGGGTTTCATCGTCGCAATCGGTGTCCAGCTTAAGGCCGTTCAACAAGTCGACTTCGCTCGGCTGGATCTTCGGCAATGCATCCAGTGCGCTCTGCCAGCGCTCCAGGTCGCCGTGACCTTTTTCCATTTTCTTGTCGAGTTGCACTTGCAGGGTGTTGGCCCATTCGGCCAGCGGAGTACCGGCCAGACGGCGGGCGAGGGGGGACAAATCAATCATGGCAAGGCAATCAACGAGGCAAAGTTAAGACACTGGAACCACGGCACGACTTTCGAGAAACCGGCGGCCAACAGGCGTTCGCGATGTTCTTCGAGGCTGTCGGGCTTCATGACATTTTCGATGGCGCTGCGCTTCTGGGCGATTTCCAGTTCGCTGTAGCCGTTGGCGCGTTTGAAGGCCACGTGCAGGTCAGTGAGCAGCGCGTGTTCTTCGGGGTCATTGAAGCGCAGCTTCTCCGAGAGAATCAGCGCGCCACCGGGCAACAGCGATTGGCGGATGCGCGCGAGCAGCGCGGTGCGCTGGTCCGGGGCGATGAATTGCAGGGTGAAGTTCAGCGCCACCACCGAGGCCGGCTGAAATTCCAGGGCAAGGATGTCGCCTTCGATCACTTCCACCGGCAGCAACTCCTGGAACATCGAGTCCTGGCCGTTGAGGTATTCGCGGCAACGCTCGACCATGGCAGCGGAGTTATCCACAGCGATGACGCGGCAGCCGTCGGTGCGCACGTGGCGGCGCAAGGCCTGGGTCACGGCACCCAGCGACGAGCCCAAATCGTAGAGCACGCTGTTTGGCTGAGCGAATTGCGCGGCGAGCACGCCGAGGTTTTCAACGATGGTCGGATAACCCGGCACCGAGCGCTTGATCATGTCCGGGAACACCCGCACCACGTCCTCGTTAAAGGCGAAGTCAGGCACCTGGGCCAAAGGCTGGGCGAAAAGGCGATCGGATTCTTTGCTCACGGCGGTTCCAGCGGTGTAGGTGGAAAAGGCCGGCATTTTAGCCAACTTGGCGCGGGGATGCGCGGGTTTGCTGATAAACCGCCGGACTAACCTCGGTTAATGCAGAGACATGCTGTTGTGGCGAGGGAGCTTGCTCCCGTTCGGCTGCGCAGCAGTCGTCATCCGGTAAGTGGGTTTTGTCTGGGAAGTTGGTGTCGCCTGGGTTGGGGCTGCTTCGCAGCCCAGCGGGAGCAAGCTCCCTCGCCACAGGATTCAGCGCGGTTTCTGGGTGAACGCCGCCGCAATCCCCCATTGCCCCAGCCAGTAACTCAGGATGATCACGTAAGGCGCGGCATGAAATGGCATCACAAACCGGTTAATGCCAATCACGCTGTCAGAACACACAAACGCCACCGCGCCCGCCGCAGCCAGCAGCGCCGAGCGTTTGGGTACATCGGTGCCGAGTCGGGCCAGGGCGCGCCAGAGCATGGCGCTGATGGCCAGGCCGTAGACGATCACTGGGACCAGCAGCGGCCCCAAGCCATTGGAAATCAGAATCCCCAGCAGCACGGCACCCACGCCGAAGGCGAGGATCAGCGGCAACACAGCCAGACGCCGGCAATCGCTCAAGTAAGCCTTCAGATACGCCAGATGCGCGAGCAAAAATGCTCCAAGTCCAAACACGAACAAGTCTTGTGGCCATGCCAGCAACACATCGCCGACCAAGGAGAAAATCAAACCCAGGCTGATCCAGCGTCGATACTCGCTGGGCGGTGCATCGTGCAACCAGCCGAGCAGGGCCAGCACAGGCATCGGTTTGACCAGCAGGCAGAGCAGCGCGGCATGCACGCTCAGGCCATACATAAAGGTCACCGCGCCCATCAGCGCCAGAATCAGCCAGCCCACGATCAGTTAACCGCGATGGCGCAGTCGAAGGTTTGCACCGCCGGTACTTCCGGTGCCCACGGTTGTGAGTAAGTCAGCCGCAGGCGGCCAGTGCCGGTGGCGAAGGCCTGGAAACGCCAGGTCGAGACGCCGGCACTGCCGACGATCCCGGCGTCTTCCGGGTTGCTGTAAACCTCGGGGCTGAGCGCGCGCAACACACCACCGGCTGAATCCTGGATCGCCCAGCGGTAACCCGTGGTCGGGTTGCTCGGCAGCGTCAGGATCAGGGTTTGCCCGTTGTGCAGTTTCGCCGGGCATTCGCTTTGTTTTTCCACGGTCAGGTTCTGTTTCGGTTGCGAGGCGCAAGCACTCAGCAGAGCAAGGGCGAGGGGGAYAAACGGGCGAGTGGGGGACATAAGATCAGCGGCTCCGGCGTTCACGACGAACGGCGAGCATAACTGAAGATGAGACAAATTGTGACGGCCGCCCATTAGGGATGATCGGGCGCGGGAGGTGGGTAATGCCCGTCAGTCAAGTGCAGTCCATGTGGGAGCGGGCCTGTGGCGGTGCGGCATTCCGACAAGCCCCCTCGCCACAGGCCCGCTGCCAGTGGGTTTAGAGTGTGCCGAAAACTTTCTTCGCCAAACTGGTCGCCGCTGCCGCAGGGTTCTTGCGAATGGTTTCTTCCTGTTTGCCAATCATCTCGAACAACCCGTTCAACGCCTGCTCGGTGACGTAGCTTTCGATGTTGGCATTTTTCGCATCCAGCACACCCAGCGTCGCGGCTTGCCCGGCGAACGCGTTGTATTGCTGAGCCAAACCCACCTGGTCGGTGGCTTGCTTGACGATCGGCAAGAACTTGGTACGGATCTGTTCGCGGCTGGTTTTGCTCAGGTACTGAGTGGCCGAATCCTGGCCGCCGCTGAGAATCCCCTTGGCATCTTCCACGGTCATCTTCTTCACCGCATCCACCAGAATCGGCTGAGCCTGCGTTACCGCCGCTTCAGCTGCCTTGTTCATGCTGGTTTCCAGTTGATCGACCTGATCGCCCATGCCGAACTGTTTCATTTTCTTGGCGACCTTGCCCAGTTTTCCCGGCAGTTCGATTTTCACGTCCGGGTTGTTGCTGAAGCCGCCGGGTGTGCCCAGTTGTTTGACGGCCAGCTGCGCGCCTTGGGTCAGGGCGTCCTTGAGCCCGCCGGTGGCGTCTTGTTGCGACAGGTCACTGAGTGACAGTGCCAGGGCGTTGGCGCAGATCATCAAGCCTGCGCACAGGCCGGCGAAGCGAAGGGTAGGGCGGAGCATGGTGGCTTCCTTGTTCGTAAATAAGGTTGGGAACGATGTTGAAATTTAGTCGGTTTGCGCCGCCGTCGCGACTTGGTCCGCCGCATCTTCACTGCGATGCAGTGCCACCTGACGGATCGACAAGCGAATCTCCGCTGGCAGCACCCGCTTGGCGGCGCCTTCGGCCAGTTCACCCAGCAGTTCGTGGTAGCTCAGCTTGCCGGCTTTGTCGCGGCGCAGCACGTCGAGGTCCAGCATTGTCTGGATGAAATGACGGAACAGGCTCTTGTCGAAGAACTCCGGGGCGTTCAGGCCGTGGAGGATCGACAGGCGCTGGGCCATGACGGTGCACAGGTCTTCCAGTTCTTCGGCGCTGATGCTGTTCTGGCCGCTGTTGAGCAGCAGGGAAACGGTCATGTAGAAGCGCTGCAAGGTCTGGGCAATGCTTTTCGACAGCAGCGTCAGCAATACGAAATGCCGCGAACTTGGTGCCGGGCGCAGGTACACGTCCTTCTCGAAACGCAGCAGGCCTTGCTCGACGAAGGCTTCGAGCCACTGATCGATCACGCCATCGAGTTCGTCCAGTGTCCAACGAATGAACAGCTCCGATTGCAAGTACGGGTACAGCGCACGGGTGTAGCGCAGGATCTGCTCGCGGCTCATGCGCGACGCGCTCTGGAAGAAACTCGCCAGCAGCGACGGCAACGCGAATATGTGCAACACGTTGTTGCGGTAGTAGGTCATCAGGACGGCGTTTTGTTCGTCCAGGTACAGAATCTTGCCCAGCGCATCGTTCTGCTCAGACAGCAGGTTCATGTCCTTCACATGTTCGATCAGCGCGCGGCCGTCACCGTCCGGCAGGGTGGTGTGCGGCGAGTAGGGAACCTTGCGCAACAGCGCCAGATACAAATCGAGCACCCGCGCCATGGCGCGATCGTCCAGGGCCAGGCGGCTGGTGGACAGCAGCGCCAGGGCTACCAGATTCACCGGGTTGATCGCCGCCGCTTCGTTCAGATGCTGCGCGACTTTCTCGCCAAGGCGGTTGGTGGTTTCGTTGAGCCAGGCCGGTTTGAATTGCGGGCCGTGTGCCTGTTGGCGCCAGTCTGGCTGTTCGCTGTCGAGGAACTCCGCCAGTTTGATCGGCTCACCGAAGTTCACCGCGACCTGACCGAAACGCTGTTTGAGCGCGCCGATGACTTTGAAGATGTCGAAGATCGATTCTTTCTTCTTGCTCGCGCCACGCAATTCGCCGAGGTAGGTGCGGCCTTCCAGCACGCGCTCGTAACCGATGTAGACCGGCACGAACACGATCGGCATGCGCGACGAACGCAGGAAGCTGCGCAGCGTGATCGCGAGCATCCCGGTTTTCGGTTGCAGCATGCGCCCGGTGCGTGAACGGCCACCCTCGACGAAGTACTCGACCGGGAAACCTTTGGTGAACAGAGTGTGCAGGTATTCGTTGAACACCGAGGTATAGAGCGGATTGCCCTTGAAGGTGCGGCGCATGAAGAACGCACCGCCGCGACGCAACAGACCGCCGATCCCCGGCATGTTGAGGTTGATCCCGGCGGCGATGTGCGGCGGGGTCAGGCCGTTGCGGAACAGCAGATAGGACAGCAGCAGGTAGTCGATGTGGCTGCGGTGGCAGGGGACGTAGATCACTTCGTAACCCGGGGCGACCTTTTGCACGCCTTCGATGTTGTTGACCTTGATCCCGTCGTAGATCTTGTTCCAGAACCAGCTCAGCACCACTTCCATGAAGCGGATCGCGGTGTAGGTGTAGTCGGAGGCGATTTCGTTACCGTAGCGCAAGGCCTGGGCCTTGGCTTTTTCCGGGGAGATGTTTTCGCGCTCGGCTTCGTCGAGGATCGCTTGCTTGACCAGCGGCTGGTTGAGCAGGCCTTTCACCAGGTTACGCCGGTGGGAAATGTCCGGGCCGATCACCGCGGCTTTCAGATTGCGGAAGTGCACCCGCAGAATCCGCTGGGCCATGCGCACCGTGCGCTCGTGGCCCTTGTTGTGTTCGATCAGTTCGCGCAGATGGATCGGCGCCGAGAACTGCACCCGGGTCTTGCGCCCCAGCACGATGATGCTCAGCAACCGGCGCAACCGTCCGGTGACCGCCCAGCTGTCGGCGAACAGCAGCTTCCATGGGCTCGACTCGCTGTCTGGCGACTGGCCCCAGAACACGCTGACCGGGATGATCTGCGCGTCTTCGGCGGCGTTCTGGCTCAGGGCGCTGACCAGACGGGTCAGGGTTGGCGGCGCACCGCGCTTGTCCTGACGGCCGAGCCAGTCGGGATCCGGTGTCAGGTAAAAGAACGCGGCGGGCTCCACCAGCGCACCCACTGATACCGGCAATACCGGACGGGGCAGGCCGGCCTTGCTGCATTCGGTATCGACCACGGCAAGGTCGGTCAGCGAAGGATTTTGCAGGACGTAGAACACCGGCCGGCTGCGGTCGAGGTTAAGGGTGAACGACGACTGGTTGATCGTCTCTGAGCGAACCCAGAGGTACAGCAGTCGGCGCAGGGTGCCAAACACAAGACGGCGGAACGGGGAGCGGGTCATACGGCTTCTGCGTGAGTGAATAAAACCGAGCGTTTGCTCGGGCGGGCGATAGTGTGCCGGATTCATCGAAAATCGGCAAAAAAGCAGCGAAGTAAACTCCTGTTGAGAGTTTTCGCACCTGTCATATACTCGGCGGTCTGTCGCCGGGGCCCTTCAATGGACGTCGGATGCAGGCTGACGTTCCTCAAGGCTTTCCTGCGAAAAGCCCATTCAATAATAAAAAGGGAGTATGAACAGATGGCAACACGCGAAACCGGCAACGTGAAGTGGTTCAACGACGCCAAGGGTTATGGCTTCATTCAGCGCCAGGACGGGGTGGACGTGTTCGTGCACTACCGCGCGATCCGTGGCGAAGGGCATCGCTCGCTGACTGAAGGTCAGCAGGTTGAATATGCGGTGGTGGAAGGGCAGAAGGGATTGCAGGCTGAGGATGTTGTAGGTCTGTAAACCCGCAGAACCCTGTAGGAGCGAGCGGTGCGGCGATCCGACTTGCCCGCGAAGGCGTCATCACTGGCGCTAAAAGCTTCGCGGGCAAGCCTCGCTCCTACAGATTTATGCTTACGCAGATTACGCAGATTACGCGGTTTTCCAGGTGATCTCTTCTTCACCATCGACACTGATGCGAATCCAGCGATCTGCCGTTTCCTCACCTTCTTCCTCGACCCAGCTACCCGGCGCACAACGCACTTCGACGTTCAATGCGGCAAATGCAGCGCGGGCGCAAGCGATGTCGTCTTCCCATGGGGTCTGGTCGCTTTCCAGGTACAGGCTGTTCCATTTGCCTACGGCTTTGGGCAGCCAGGTCACTGGCACGCTACCAGCCTTGCACTTGTAGGTCTGGCCTTTCTGAACCCAGTCGGTGCACGGGCCTAGAGCCGCGCCGAGCCAGGCCGCGATGGCTTTGTGATCGACGTCGGCGTCTTTCAGGTAAATCTCGATGTCCGGTTGGCGCATGGATGTCCTCACTGCGGGTCTGAAAAATCCATTCGCGGATTTAGCCGGCCTTGAGCCTTTACTCAAGACCAAAAATTAAAGTTGTTCTCTAACTACTACTGCAGAACGAAATAATCGTAGCGCATCGAAACGGTGACCTCGAACGGTTCCACTTGTTCAATGACTGCTGTCCGGCGTTCGGCACTGGCGCGCCAGCCGTGAGGTGTCATCGCCAAGAGATTCGCGCGATCCTGACCATTGACCAGCGTCAGTTTGAATTCCAGGGTTTCGCTGTGTTGCAACGCCATGCCTTCCGGCACCAGCGCCAGGTGCTTGTCGTCGGTGTACTCGCGCACTTCGTCGTACAGCCGCTCACGCAATTCCATCAGATGGCCGCTGGTCGGCCCGACTTTCATCAAGCCGCCACCGGGGCTGAGCAGACGTTTGGCTTCTTCCCAGTCCAGCGGGCTGAACACGCTGGCCAGAAACTGGCAGCTGCCCGAGGCCAATGGCACCCGCGCCATGCTGGCGATCAACCAGGTCAGCGCAGGGTTGCGTTTGCAGGCGCGTTTGACCGCTTCCCGGGAAATGTCCAGAGCATAGCCATCGGCGTTGGGCAAGGCTTCGGCGATTTGCGCGGTGTAATACCCCTCGCCACAACCGATGTCCAGCCAGCGCTGCGGCGCATAACCGGCCGCCAGCTCCGCCAGACGCTTGGCCACCGGCGCGTAATGGCCGGCGTTCAGAAAGTCGCGACGGGCTTCGACCATCGCCTGGTTATCCCCAGGGTCACGGCTGTTCTTGTGCTGCACCGGCAGCAGGTTCAGGTAACCCTGTCGTGCGCGGTCGAAACGATGCCCGGCGGGGCAGGCCACGCCGTTGTCCACCGCGTTCAGCGGTTCGCTGCAGATCGGACAGGCGAGCATCAGGCGAGCAACTTGATCAGGGTCTGGTAGTAGATTTCGGTCAGCACGTCGAGGTCGGCCGCCAGTACACGCTCGTTGACCTGGTGGATCGTCGCGTTGACCGGGCCCAGTTCAACCACTTGGGTGCCCATGGTCGCGATGAAGCGCCCATCTGAAGTGCCGCCGCTGGTGGAGGCTTTGGTGTCACGACCAGTGATGTCCTTGATGCTCGCCGACACCGCGTCGAGCAGCGCGCCCGGCTCGGTGAGGAACGGCAGGCCGGACAGCGCCCAGTCGATGTGCCAGTCCAGGCCATGCTTGTCGAGAATGTCGGCGACGCGCTTTTGCAGGCCTTCGACGGTGGACTCGGTGGAGAAGCGGAAGTTGAATACCGCCACCAGATCACCCGGAATCACGTTGGTCGCACCGGTGCCGGAATTGACGTTGGAGATCTGGAAACTGGTCGGCGGGAAGAAATCGTTGCCGTGGTCCCAGTGCTCGGCGGCAAGTTCGGCGAGCGCCGGGGCGGCGAGGTGGATCGGGTTCTTCGCCAGGTGCGGATACGCCACGTGGCCCTGCACACCGCGCACGGTCAATTTGGCGCCGAGGGAGCCGCGACGGCCGTTCTTGACCACGTCACCCACCAGGGTCGTGCTCGACGGCTCGCCGACGATGCACCAGTCCAGACGTTCCTTGCGGGCGGCAAGGCGCTCGACCACAGCCTTGGTGCCGTGGTGGGCCGGGCCTTCTTCGTCACTGGTGATCAGGAACGCGACCTTGCCCTTGTGATCCGGATAGTCGGCAACGAAACGCTCGGCTGCCACGGTCATGGACGCAAGGCTGCCTTTCATGTCTGCCGCGCCACGGCCGCAGAGCATGCCGTGTTCGTCGATCACCGCGTTGAACGGATCGATCTGCCAGGCCGCCACCGGACCGGTCGGCACCACGTCGGTGTGACCGGCGAAGCACAGCACCGGACCGTCATGTTTGCCGTGGGTCGCCCAGAAGTTATCCACATCTTCGATGCGCATCGGCTCCAGCATAAAACCGGCATCGCCCAGGCGCTGCATCATCTGCTTCTGGCAATCGGCGTCGACCGGCGTCACGGATGGACGGCGGATCAGGTCGATGGCGAGTTGAAGTGTCGGCGAAAGGTCGGCGTGGGCCGTCATGTAAGAACTCCGAGGTGCGCACGGTAAACATGTAGGAGCTGCCGAAGCAGCTCCTACCGAGTTTGTTGGCATTGAAAAAGGCGATCATTCTAAAGCAAAACGGCGGCCCGAAGGCCGCCGTTTGACGTTATCTAATAACGGATTACGCCGGTACCGGCGCAGCTTCTACCGAAGGTTTGGGCAGCGACGACAGGAACGCCATGATCAGCGCCGCCAGGTACGGCAGCGACTGCACCAGCAACATGGTCACCCAGAAGCGCATGTCGTTGCTGGGTATACCCTGCACCAGGAAGATCCCCAGTGCCGCGCCCCACAGCAGCAGCATGATGAACAGCTCTTCGCGAGCCTCCGAAATCGCCACCCAGAAGCCGTGGTTATCGGCATTCTTCGGTGTGCGGAAGAACGGAATGCTGCTGGTGAAGAAACCGTACAGCACCGCTTTGGCGATGGTGTGCGATAACGCCAGCCCGGCCAACGCGGCGCAGAAGGCGTCTTTCAGGTTGACCCCGACCGCGCGGCGGTACAGGAAGATGATCTTGCCCACCTTGAACACGAACAGCGCCAATGGCGGGATCGCGAAAATCAGCAGCGGTGGATCGACCCGTTGCGGCACGATGATCATCGCCGCCGACCACAACAGCGCGCCGACGGTGAAGAAGATGTTCATGCCGTCCGCCACCCACGGCAGCCAGCCCGCGAGGAAGTGGTAACGCTGGCCACGGGTCAGCTCGGTGTCCTTGCCGCGCAGCAGGCTGGCGGTGTGACGCTTGATGATCTGAATCGCGCCATAGGCCCAGCGGAAACGCTGTTTCTTGAAGTCGATAAAGGTATCGGGCATCAGGCCTTTGCCGTAGCTGGTGTGGTAGTACGCCGCCGACAGACCTTTTTCGAACACACGCAGGCCCAGTTCGGCGTCTTCACAGATACACCAGTCGGCCCAGCCCAGTTCCTCGAGCACCGAGCGCCGGGTCATGGTCATGGTGCCGTGCTGGATGATCGCGTCACGGTCGTTGCGGGTGACCATGCCGATGTGGAAGAAGCCTTTGTATTCCGCGTAGCAGAGCTTCTTGAAGGTGCTTTCGTTCTGGTCGCGGTAATCCTGTGGCGATTGCACCACGGCGATTTTCGGGTCGGCGAAGTGCGGCACCATGTGCTTGAGCCAGTTCGGGTCGACGCAGTAGTCCGAGTCGATCACCGCAATCACTTCGGCATCTTTGGCGGTATGGGGAATCAGGTAATTCAGTGCGCCACCCTTGAAGCCGGCCAACGGTGCGACGTGGAAGAACTTGAAGCGTGGGCCAAGAGTTTCGCAATAATCACGCACCGGTTCCCAGACCGCCGGGTCCTTGGTGTTGTTGTCGATGATCAGGACTTCGAAGTCCGGATAGTCGAGGTTGGCCAGCGCGTTGAGGGTCTGTTTGACCATCTCCGGCGGCTCGTTGTAGCAGGGCACGTGAATCGACACCTTCGGTCGGTAGTCTGATTCGCCCACCACGGGCAGGAATTCACGCCGGCGTTTGTGGGTCCAGACCGCTTCGGCCAGTTCATGGGCTTCCGTCAGCAGAACGATAAACACCCCGAGTGCACCGAGGGCGAGGAGGAAGCCTACCGTCAGGCTGAACCAGGTGCTGTATTGCTGGCTGTAGTCGTAACCGATCCATACCAGCACCGAACCGCAGAGGAACGCGATAAAGGTCAGGAAGGTACGACCACGTTGGCGCAGGGCCGAGCCGTCGATCATCAGCAAGGTCAGGGACAGCAGGGCCAACACGGCAGAGCCGATCGCCAGCACACGCCATTGCGGGATCGCGACCACCGGGCCTTCGAAGTTGAATTTCTGCTGGCGCGCGGCGTTGAACACGCCCCAGTACGCGCCTACCGAGCCTTCGTCAGTGGCCTTCCACGGTTGGTCAAACGCTTCGATCACGAAGTAGTTGAAACCCTGGCGGTTGAGCTTGTTGACCAGTGTGCGCAAGTAAATGGCCTGGTCCGCCGGCGACGCATCGGCGCCACCGCGCATACGGCCGTTGCTCGGCCAGCCGACTTCGGAGAGCAGCAACGGTTTTTTCGGGAACATCTTTTTCAGGTCACGGGCGCGGTCGAGAACGAACTGGCCGGCCTTGTCCACAGGGATGAACTCCCAGTAGGGCAGAACGTGAGCTGCGATCAGGTCGACGTGCTTGGCCAGTTCCGGGTGTTCTTCCCAGACGTGCCACTGTTCGGAGGTGGTGACTGGAACCTTAACGGCGGCGCGCACGCGATCCAGGATCACGCTCAGCTCGGCAGCAGTGATTTCCTTGCGGAAGATCGCCTCGTTACCGACCACGACGCGAACCACGCTGCGGGAGGTGTTGGCCAGTTGGATGGCGCGCTGAATCTCGCGCTCGTTGCGCTCCTGATCCGGGCTGATCCAGATCCCCAGGGTCACCCGCAGGCCGAACTCTTCCGCCAGTTTGGGAATGTCCTCCAGCGTGCCGTCGACCGAGTAGGTCCGGATGTTGTCCGTCAGCTTGCTCATGATCTCCAGGTCGCGACGCATTTCATCGTCGGTCGGATACTGGTCTTTCTGCGGGTACTGGCCTTGTTGAAACGGCGAGTACGAGAAGCCGGAGATCTGTTCAGGCCAGTTGGGGGCGGAGACCGGGCGATTGACCAACGCCCAGAAACCGGTGAACAAGGCGGCGATTGCTAGAACCACTACCAGGTTGAGTCCAAATTTACGCGATGACATAGCTTTTTCGGGTTCCAAAGGCTGTGGAACGAAGGAACGGTTGGCGGCCGGCTGCCAGGTGGCAGGGGCGCGCATCCTACACTGGAGGTTCTCTGACCGTACAGCGAACAGGGAAACGCACGACATTGGGCAGTCCAGGTCGACTTAAGTTCTTTGACCAGAGCGTTGTAGTCCAATTCCGATCAATTTTTTGTCAATTAAAGCAGTCGACACCGCCGTTCATAGTGCAAAGATGCTCTTGGCCGCCGACAGCCCTATAATGCGCGCCGGTTTTTGGGGTAATGGTCATGAGTACAGAAGATCCGCGGTTTGCTGGTATCGCCCGCTTGTATGGCATTGAAGGCATGGCGCGCTTGCGCGCGGCCCATGTGGCGATCGTCGGCGTCGGTGGTGTCGGTTCCTGGGCGGCGGAAGCGGTTGCCCGGTGTGGCGTGGGCGAGATATCGCTGTTCGACCTGGACGACGTCTGCGTCAGCAACGTCAACCGTCAGCTGCATGCGCTGGACAGCACCGTCGGCAAGCCCAAGGTCGAGGTGATGGCCGAGCGCCTGCGCGGGATCAACCCGGACTGCACGGTGCATGCGGTGGCGGACTTCGTCACCCGCGAAACCATGGCCGAATACATCACGCCGAACATCGACTGCGTGATCGACTGCATCGACAGTGTCAACGCCAAGGCGGCGCTGATTGCCTGGTGCAAGCGGCGCAAGATCCAGATCATCACCACCGGCGGCGCGGGAGGGCAGATCGACCCGACGCTGATCCAGGTCTGCGATCTGAATCGCACGTTCAACGATCCGCTGGCGTCGAAAGTGCGCTCTACATTGCGCCGCGACTATGGCTTCTCCCGTACCGTGACCCGTCACTACAGCGTGCCGTGCGTGTTTTCCACCGAGCAACTGCGCTACCCGAAACCCGATGGCAGCATTTGCCTGCAGAAGAGTTTTGTCGGGGACGGCGTGAAGCTCGACTGCGCCGGGGGCTTTGGCGCGGTGATGATGGTGACGGCGACGTTTGGCATGGTCGCGGCGACCAAGGCTGTGGATAAGATTGTGGCGGGCGTGCGGCGTCCGGCGGATCGGATCAAACCTCAGGTTTAATGGTTGTGGTTCGATCGTTCCCACGCAGAGCGTGGGAACGATCAGTGCGCTAGCTCACGCATCCGCTGCAACACCGCATTCAAGCCATTGCTACGGGACTGGGACAACTGGCGACCCAGCCCCAGCTGACTGAACCAATCCGCCAAATCCACCTGTTGCAACTCAACTGCGGACAACCCGTTGACCCGCGCCAGCAGCAACGCCACCAACCCGCGAATCAATCGCGCATCGCTGCTGGCGCTGAATTGCCAGTGCCCGTCCTGCAACGTGCCGACCAGCCAGACCTGGCTTTCACAGCCATGCACGCGGTTGGCGTCGACTTTATCCACATCGCTCAACGCAGGCAGACGGTCGCCCCACTGCATCAACAGCCGCGCCCGCTGTTCCCAGCTCGCCGCCTGCTGAAACGTGTCCAGCGCTGTAATGGCATCGACGGGCAAGGTCATCGCAACAACTCCAGGGCCTGATCCAGTGCTTCGAAAAAGCGCTCAAGGTCTTCGGAATTGTTGTACAGCGCCAACGACACCCGAATCGCCCCGGCCAGTTCAAAGCTTTTGAGCAACGGCATGGCGCAATGATGACCGGCGCGCACGGCGATGCCCTGTTCGGTCAGCAAATGCGCCAAATCAGAGTTATGCACACCCTCGACGACAAAACTGGCCAGCGCCAGCTGCGGTTTGCCCAGCAGGCGAATGCCGTTGCGCGCTTCCAGGCCTTTGAGCAGATAGTCATGYAGCGCCGCTTCGTGGGCGGACACGGCGTCTTGATCCAGCCCGGTCAAGTAGTCCAGCGTTGCGCCCAGACCGATCACACTGGCGATCGGCGGCGTACCGGCCTCGAACCCCAGCGGTGCGGACCGAAAGCGAGCATCGTGGTAGTTGGCGTCCAGCACCATTTCGCCGCCGAACTGCCAGGGGCGCAGCTGTTGCAGCGCTTCGTTGCGTCCGAACAGCACGCCCAGGCCATCGGGGCCATAGAGTTTGTGGCTGGAAAACACGTAGAAGTGGCAGCCCAGTGCCTGCACATCGYGCCGACCATGAACCACGCCTTGAGCGCCATCGACCACGGTCAGCGCGTTGTGTGCCTTGGCCATCGCCAACAGCGCGGGCAACGGTTGCCAGGCGCCCAGCACGTTGGACAGCTGGCTGACCGCTAGCAAACGGGTTCGCGGACCGATCAACTGCGCGGCGACATCCAGGTCGATCAAACCGTCGACATTCAGCGGCAGGATCACCAGTTTCAGGTCGCGACGGTGGGCCAGTTGCTGCCACGGCAACAGGTTGGCGTGGTGCTCCAGAGCGCTGATGACAATTTCATCGCCCGGATTGAAAAGGTGTTCCAGGCCATAGGCCAGGAGGTTCAGCGCGGAAGTCGCACCGTGGGTAAAGATAATCTGCCCGCAATCGCCGGCATTGAGCCATTGCGCAACTTTGCGGCGGCTGTCCTCGAACGCCTGGGTGGCATGGGCGCCAGGCAAGTGTTGCGCCCGATGCACGTTGGCCGCGCCGTTGGCGTAGTAATGCGCCAGGGCATCCAGCAGGGCTTGAGGTTTTTGCGTGGTGGCGGCGTTGTCCAGATAGGTCTGGTCTTGCCGTTGCAGTGCGGCGATGGCCGGAAAATCGGCGCGCCAGGGAGAAGGAATCATCATGTTGTTCGGCCCTGGTGACATGGGCGGGTGTACGCCTGACCTTGTAGGAGCGAGCGATGCGGCGCTCCTACAAGGTGATCGTTTGACGCTCTGCTTAGTTGTGAGCGTGCAGCGCTTCGTTCAGTTCGATGGCCGACTTGTGGGTTTTGCACTCCACGGCACCGGTTTCCGAATTGCGACGGAACAACAGGTCAGGTTGACCGGCCAATTCACGGGCCTTGACCACTTTGACCAGCTGATTCTTTTCGTCGAGCAGCGCAACCTTGGTACCGGCTGTCACGTACAGGCCCGACTCAACGGTGTTGCGATCGCCCAACGGGATGCCGATACCGGCATTGGCGCCGATCAGGCAGCCTTCGCCCACCTTGATCACGATGTTGCCGCCACCCGACAGGGTGCCCATGGTCGAGCAGCCGCCGCCCAGGTCCGAACCCTTGCCGACGAACACGCCAGCCGACACGCGGCCTTCGATCATGCCCGGGCCTTCGGTGCCAGCGTTGAAGTTAACGAAACCTTCGTGCATCACGGTGGTGCCTTCGCCCACGTAGGCGCCCAGACGAATACGTGCCGCGTCAGCGATACGCACGCCGGCCGGTACCACGTAGTCGGTCATTTTCGGGAACTTGTCCACCGAGAACACTTCCAGCAGCTCGCCGCGCAAGCGGGCTTCCAGTTGATGCTCTGCCAGTTCGGACAGGTCGATCGCACCCTGGCTGGTCCAGGCCACGTTCGGCAGCAGCGGGAAGATCCCGGCCAGGTTCAGGCCGTGCGGCTTGACCAGGCGGTGGGACAGCAGGTGCAGCTTGAGGTAAGCCTCAGGCGTGGAGCTCAGCTGTGCGTCTTCGGCCAGCAGCGTGGCGACCAGCGGCTTGTGGCTCTCGGCCAGACGGGTCAGCAGCGCAGCTTGTGCAGCGTCGACGCTTTTCAGCGCTTCAGCCAGTTGCGATGCCTGAGCAGTGCTGAAGGCGATGGCCTGATTGCCTTCGGTGTAGCCCAGAACCGGTGCAATGGCAGCGACCAGTTCGGCCGACGGATTGAGCAGTGGCTGCGCGTAAAACACTTCCAGCCATGCGCCTTGACGGTTTTGAGTGCCGACACCAAAGGCCAGGCTGAACAGGGTAGTGGACATGTTGATACCTCTAACAAAATGGAACGGGCTGCCTTACTTGAGTGCGGCCGCGTAGATATCTGGCTTGAAGCCAATCAGGGTTCTGTCACCGAGATCGAGCACCGGGCGCTTGATCATCGAGGGTTGTGCGAGCATCAGTTCGATGGCTTTCGGCTGGTCGAGATCGGCTTTGCGTTCGTCGTCGAGCTTGCGAAAGGTCGTGCCTGCACGGTTCAACACCACTTGCCAGCCGTGCTCCTCGCACCATTGGGTCAGGTGTTCACGGTCGATTCCGACCGCTTTGTAATCATGGAAGTCATAGCCGACAGCGTGTTCATCGAGCCAGGTGCGCGCCTTTTTCATGGTGTCGCAGGCTTTGATGCCGAAAAGGTGCAACGTTTTGCTTGAAACGGTCAAGGAATTGCCCCCTTTGCAGGTGCTGAAAATAAAAGGTGACGGATTATGCCATGACCGGACGGTTTCGCGTCGGCTGTGGTCGGGTTTGTCTTTTTGTCTTGGCAATCGACTGTTCTATGCGACATAGGTGCAACGATCGGCCTGCAGTCTAAGCCGCTAATATGGCACTTCAATGCTGTCGATTGCTCGTGAACCGCGCTTTATGCGCGATTTTGAGTGTACGGCCGTTTGCCCGCAGCTTTGAGTAGCTGACGAGCGAGCGCTTGCGTCGAGACCTGATGGTTGAAGCAGCATTGGCTGGGTTTTTTATTGACGGTGTGGATGAAGTATAAGGCTCTACAATGTGTAGCTTTATATTGACTGTCAGAGGCAGCTTATCCACCCCTGACAGTGTTTGGGTTTATCTCCCGCTGTAAATTTCTGTCATCAGCTTTACGTCGTTTGCAGATAAGCGATTGTTACGCGCTATCGCTACACCGTCGAGAGTAAGTTCAGCCTGGATAGGGTAGTGCATGATTGAGGTGCGGTCATAAGGCGATGTTCGGGTTTTTGGTTTTTCCAATTTTTTTAACAGGTTGGAATAGATCTCCTCTCTTGACCATTTTTGTGTTCGGCTCATGAATTCGTAAACGGCAGTTTCGTTCCAGTTAATATTGGCGTCTGGATGTTGATGTTCGTGTTTAAGCCCAAGAGCGTGACCAAACTCATGCAGCACGTTACCGAAGAAAACTTGATTTAGTCCTTGCCATTGCAAATTCATGGTCGGTTCATCTTTCGGTACAAGCAGTGCGTCAGTGCCAACAACGGACCAATTCCCTGAATGGAAGTCGTCAGATATCCGGATATCACCCTCTGAACCTTCGACGAAAAGGATGCGAACGTCAAAGACGGCAGGTATCCATTGGTGGATTGCTCCTTGTGTGGCCTCGATGAACCAACGGTTTGTGCTCAGAAAAGCCACTTTTAGTGTCCGACCTTTTTTCCAGAATTTGGTGTGGTCGCCTACAGCGCGTTTTTGTCGGCCTCCTGGTATTGTCTGGGGCGCGTTCGCTAGGTCTTCATTGATTGCCGCATCATAAGAAGCCTGAATATTATCGGGCTCAATGCACTTGCATAAGTTCATACTCGTCATCCTTGTGAGTGTGTTGTTTGAGGTCTCCGTTATTGGAGATGCATTGGTTTGTTTATCTATGTGATTTTGTTTTGGTCTAATGTTCAGGCGGGTTTTATAGTGTGTGTTGCTTGGTGTCGTCAATTGGCGAGCGAAAGGGATATGTAAGTTTTTTTTGTTGGGGTGTTGTTGTGTGTGCTGGGTGTGGAGGTGTTATTAAATAAATGGCTTGGTTGATGATGCTCCGCACTACATTGCATAGTGCGGAGCTTTTATGAGTTATTTATTGCGTGTAATAAACGCGCGAATTCGCTCTGCGGCTTCAATGCATTCTGCCAACGGTGCAACCAGCGCCATACGTACTCGGCCTGCTCCGGGGTTTGAGCCGTTCACTTCGCGAGACAGGTAAGACCCTGGTACGACCGTCACGTGTTCCTCGGCAAACAGATCCCGGCAGAACGCCGCGTCGTCGCCATTTACGTTTGGCCACAGATAGAAACCGCCATCCGGGCGCTGCACATCCATCACCGGGCTGA
The DNA here is from genome assembly GCF_056396925.1 of Pseudomonas sp. 05N433. Taxonomy (NCBI): domain Bacteria; kingdom Pseudomonadati; phylum Pseudomonadota; class Gammaproteobacteria; order Pseudomonadales; family Pseudomonadaceae; genus Pseudomonas; species Pseudomonas sp. 05N433. The sequence continues at coordinate 21,333 of NZ_JBFTML010000002.1, forward strand.
GGATTTCCAATACCGCATCGTATTTCTCACGGTACAGCGCACGGTTGGCCCGCACATGCACTTCGTCGTTCCACGCGGCAACGCTGGCCAGTTGCGTTTGAACCGGCATCGCACAGCCGTGGTAAGTGCGATACAGCAGGAACCCCTTGAGGATGTCTGCATCGCCGGCCACAAAGCCCGAACGCAGGCCTGGCAGGTTGGAACGCTTGGACAGGCTATGAAACACCACGCAACGCTTGAAATCTTTGCGGCCTAGTTCAACGCAGGCGCTGAGCAGGCCGGGTGGTGGGGTCTGTTCATCGAAGTACAGTTCGCTGTAGCACTCGTCAGCGGCGATCACGAAATCGTATTCGTCGGCCAGGGCGATCAGTTTTTTCAGGGTTTCAACCGGGATCAACGCGCCGGTCGGGTTGCCCGGCGAGCACAGGAACAGGATCTGGCAACGCTTCCAGATGTCTGGCGAAACAGCGTCGAAATCCGGGTTGAAGCCGTTTTCGTCAAGGCATGGCAGGTAATGCGGCTTGGCTCCGGCCAGGAACGCCGCGCCTTCGTAGATCTGATAGAACGGGTTCGGGCTGACCACCAGCGCGTCTTCACCACGGTTGACCACGGTCTGGGTGAATGCGAACAACGCTTCGCGGGTGCCGTTGACCGGCAGCACGTTGCGCGCGGGGTCGAGCCAGCCATTTGGAACGCTGAAACGGCGTTCGCACCATGCGGCGATCGCTTCACGCAGGGCCGGGATGCCGAGGGTGGTCGGGTATACGGCCATCTGATCCAGATTGCTTGCCAAGGCTTCGGCGACAAAGCTTGGCGAGCGATGCTTCGGTTCGCCGATGGACAACGCGATGGCGCGTTTGTCCGGGTTTGGCGTGACGCTGCCGAGCAGGGCGCGGAGCTTTTCGAACGGGTAGGGCTGCAACTGGTTCAGAGCGTTGTTCATGGGGGCCTCGTTCAATATGGGAGCGGGCCTGTGTGGCGAGGGAGCTTGCTCCCGTTGGACTGCGCAGCAGTCGCAAGCTTTTGGGGTCGCTTCGCGACCCAGCGGGAGCAAGCTCCCTCGCCACACAAGCCCGCTCCCACAGGGGGATTGGGTTGATTCAGATGCTGATGCGCGAATGTTTGATATCGGGTTCCTGGTTGACGCTCAGCTGTTTGACGATTGCATCCTGCAAGCGGCTGCACAGCAAGGGGTCGGACAGCGGCTGATTGTTGGCGTCGGTGATAAAGAACACGTCTTCCACGCGCTCGCCCAAGGTGGCGATCTTGGCGTTCTGCAGCGACAGGTCGAACTCGAGGAAGATCGTGCCGATCCGCGCCAGTAACCCAGGACGGTCGGGTGCGCTGAGTTCCAGCACGGTCACCGGACGCTGGGCATCGTTGTGGATTGTCACCTGTGGCGCAAAGGTAAAATGTTTGAGCTGACGCGGCACCCGACGCTGGATAATCGTTGGGTAGTTGTCCGGATTGCGCAGGGCTTCGGTCAGGCCTTCGCGGATCTGCTTGACCCGCGCCGGGTTGTCGCCGATCGAGTCGCCATCGGTGTCGAGCACGATATAGGTGTCGAGGGTGAACTGGCTGCTGGAGGTGATGACCCGGGCGTCGTGAATGTTCAGGTTGAGCTGGTCCATCGCCGCTACGGTCACGGCGAAGAAGTCGTGCTGGTCCGGCGCATAAATGAAGATCTGCGTACCGCCCTCGAACTCGCGCTGGGTGGTTTCCTTGATCAGCACCAGCGGGCCGCCGTCGGCCGGCTGCTGCAAGATTGCATCAGTGTGCCAGGCCACGTCGCCGGCGGTGTGACGCAGGAAGTAGTCATCGCCCAGTTGTGCCCACAACTGCTCGACGTCGTCCGGGTCGGTGCCGCCGCGTACCAGAATGTCCAGCGCTGCGCTTTGGGTCTGGCGGATCTGTTCTTCGCGATCCACCGGGTTTTCCAGGCCGCGACGCAAGGCGCGCTTGGTCTCGGTGTAGAGCTGGCGCAACAGGCTCGCGCGCCAGGAGTTCCATAGCGTCGGGTTGGTCGCGTTGATGTCGGCAACGGTCAGCACATACAGATAATCGAGGCGGGTTTCATCGCCGACAATCTGCGCGAAATCGTGGATCACATGCGGGTCGGACAAGTCCTTGCGCTGGGCGGTGGTCGACATCACCAGGTGGTTTTGCACCAGCCAGACGATCAGGCGGCTGTCCCAGATCGGCAACTGATGGCGCTGGCAAAAGGCTTCGGCGTCCACTGCGCCGATTTCCGAGTGGTCGCCATGCCGGCCCTTGCCGATGTCGTGGTACAGGCCGGCCAGGTAAATCAACTCCGGCTTGGGCAGTTTGGCCATGAGCTTGCTGGCCAGCGGGAATTTTTCCGACACCTGGGTGTACTGCAACTTACGCAGGTGCTTGATCAGGTTCAGGGTGTGCGCGTCGACCGTATAGATGTGAAACAGGTCGTGCTGCATCTGCCCGACAATAAAACCGAACTCCGGCAGATAACGCCCAAGGATCCCGTAACGGTTCATCCGCCGCAGGTTGCGGTGGACGCCGATCTTGCACTTGAACAATTCGATGAACAGGCTGGTATTGCGAATATCGTTGCGGAAGTCGTCGTCGATCAAATGACGGTTCTCGCGCAGCAGGCGGATGGTGTCGGCGCGTACGCCTTTGATCTCCGGCTGCTGGGCCATCAGCACGAAGATTTCGAGCATGGCGAACGGCGTGCGGCGGAACACATTGTTGTTGCGCGCCTCGATGTAGCCGTCGTGCAGCTGGAATCGCGAGTTGATCGGCTGGGGCGGTGCTTCGTCTTCGGGGGCCAGGATCACTTCTTCGAAGTGCTGGATGATCAAGTCGCTGAGCTGGGCAATGCTCATGACCACCCGGTAGTACTGCTGCATGAAGTTTTCGATGGCGTGCTTGGCGTCATTGCCGACGAAACCCAGCAGCCCGGCAATTGTGCGCTGGTGATCGAACAGCAGGCGGTCTTCGGCGCGGCCGGCGAGCATGTGCAGCGCATAACGCACTTTCCACAGGAATTCCTGGGACGAAGCCAGCAGGGCGTTCTCGCTCTCCACCAGGAAACCTTCGCCGGCCAGGGCCCGCAGATTGAGGGTGCCGTACTCACGACGGGCAACCCACAGAATCGTCTGGATATCCCGCAGGCCACCGGGCGAGCCCTTGACGTTGGGTTCCAGGTTGTACTCGGTGTCGTTGTACTTGTGGTGACGGGCTTTCTGTTCGGCGCGCTTGGCCAGGAAGAACTCCTTGCTGGGCCACATGTGTTCTGTGCTGGTCACGTCCAGCATGCGCTGGCGCAGGCGCTCGGGACCGGCAATGGTGCGGCTTTCCATCAGGTTGGTGATCACCGTCAGGTCGGCGCGGGCTTCCTCGGCGCATTCGTCAACCGAGCGAACGCTCTGGCCGACTTCCAGGCCGATGTCCCACAGCAACGTCAGAAAACGCTCGATTGAATCACGGAAAATTTCGTGGTCGGCGCCGCCCAGCAGGATCAGCAGGTCGATGTCAGAGTAGGGGTGCAACTCGCCACGACCGTAGCCGCCGACCGCGACCAGCGCGATGTCGGCTTCGAAGTTCCAGTTGAATTGCTCCCAGGCCTTTTGCAGGATGTTATCGACGAACCAGGCACGATCCTCGATCAGCCGGCGAATCTCCCGGCCGCTGCGAAACCGCTCGTCGAGCACTTCGCGGGCCTGACGGATCGCCTTCTTGAAAGCAGCGATAGGGCTTGCCTTCAGGGCCAGTTCAGCCTGGAACTGGCCGCGGTCGAAGAGTTCGGGATCCACCTGCGGCATCGATTGGCTTTCCTTTCTATAAGGCTGGGAACGGCGCGGGCGGGATCAGGCCGAAACGCGCGGGATGGTATCGTCGCTGCGCAGGGTGAAGATCTCGTAGCCGGTATCGGTCACCAGCAGAGTGTGTTCCCATTGCGCCGACAGCTTGCGGTCCTTGGTGATCGCGGTCCAGCCATCGCCCAGCACCTTGGTGTCGGCCTTGCCCTGGTTGATCATCGGCTCGATGGTGAAGGTCATGCCGGCTTTCAGTTCCATGCCGGTGCCGGCGCGGCCGTAGTGCAGGATCTGCGGCTCTTCGTGGAACACCTTGCCAATGCCGTGGCCGCAGAACTCGCGAACCACCGAGAAACCGTTCTTTTCCGCGTGCTTCTGGATGACTTCACCGATATCGCCCAGGCGGCAGCCGGGTTTCACCAGTTCGATGGCCTTGTACATGCATTCCTGTGTCACCTGGGACAGACGCTCGGCCCAGACCGGCACGGTGCCGACGTGGAACATGCGGCTGGTATCGCCGTGGTAGCCGTCCTTGATCACTGTGACGTCGATGTTCAGCGTGTCGCCATCCTTCAACGGCTTCTCGTTCGGGATGCCGTGGCAGACCACGTGGTTGATCGAGGTGCAGATCGACTTCGGAAAGCCCTTGTAGTTGAGCGGGGCAGGAATGGCTTTCTGCTCGTTGACGATGTAGTCGTGGCAGATGCGGTCCAGCTCTTCGGTGGTAACGCCCGGCTTGACATAATCGGCAATCATTTCCAGCACATCGGCGGCCAATTTGCCGGCGATCCGCATTTTTGCGATGTCCTCTGGGGTTTTGAGGGTGACGGTCATACAGGCTCTCTCTGCGCTCAATGGCGCCTTCTAAAACGAAATGGGCATTGCGCGAACGATCGTCGCGGCCCTGAAAAACGCAATTCTACCAGACGATCAGGGCAAATCTGAGCTTCTGTGCATCGCTTCTCTCTATAGGATGGCGCATTCTTGGGGGATTCCAAGGGCGGGATCAAAAGCATTCGCCAGGTTTTCAGAATGCGGGTTCCGTTTTTTCCGGCCTTGTGATATAAAATGCGCCGCTTTCCGGGGTACCCTGAAAAGCTTAAATCCACACACGTGTCGACACGATGACCTGGGTGCCTTCAGCTGATGCTGCTGGTTGGTCATTGGGATACGTGGAGGCCAAACCCGACTTATTAAGGAACTATCATGTCCCAAGTCAACATGCGCGATATGCTGAAGGCCGGTGTGCACTTCGGTCACCAAACCCGTTACTGGAATCCGAAAATGGGTAAGTACATTTTCGGCGCGCGTAACAAGATTCACATCATCAACCTTGAAAAAACCCTGCCAATGTTCAACGAAGCTCTGACTTTCGTAGAGCGTCTGGCCCAGGGCAAAAACAAGATTCTGTTCGTCGGCACCAAGCGTTCCGCTGGCAAGATCGTTGCTGAAGAAGCAGCACGTTGCGGTTCGCCGTACGTCGATCACCGCTGGTTGGGCGGCATGCTGACCAACTTCAAAACCATCCGTGCTTCCATCAAGCGTCTGCGTGACCTTGAAGTGCAAGCTGAAGACGGTACTTTCGCCAAGCTGACCAAGAAAGAAGCGCTGATGCGCACTCGCGATCTTGAGAAGCTGGATCGTTCCCTGGGTGGTATCAAGGACATGGGCGGTCTGCCAGACGCTCTGTTCGTTATCGACGTTGATCACGAGCGCATCGCGATCACCGAAGCCAACAAGCTGGGCATCCCGGTTATCGGCGTAGTCGATACCAACAGCAGCCCGGAAGGCGTTGACTACATCATCCCAGGCAACGATGACGCAATCCGCGCTATCCAGCTGTACATGGGTTCGATGGCTGACGCTGTTATCCGTGGTCGCAACAATGTTGCTGGCGGCACTGTAGAATTCGTAGCTGAAGAAACTCAGGCTGCAGCTGAGTAATTGACGCCCTGGCGTTGACTCAGTAAGCAAAAAGGGGGCTTGGCCCCCTTTTTGCCACCTCGAAAACCATTTGTCGGCGCCCACTGCTTTATCTGTAACGTGCGGCAGCTAACAAGGGTGGTTCGGGAAGAATTGATCGCCCGTTCGATCGGGTGGAATGGTTGAAAACCTATCCAAGAGGAATTTGAAAATGGCAGAGATTACTGCAGCGTTGGTCAAAGAACTGCGCGAGCGTACCGGCGAAGGCATGATGGACTGCAAAAAGGCCTTGACCAAGGCTGGCGGCGACATCGAAAAAGCCATTGATGACATGCGCGCTTCGGGCGCCATCAAGGCTGCCAAGAAAGCCGGCAACGTTGCCGCTGAAGGCGCAATCGCTCTCAAGGAAGACGGTAAATCCGCCGTTCTGCTGGAAGTGAACTCGCAGACCGACTTCCTGGCTCTGCAGGACGACTTCAAGGCATTTGTTGCTGCCAGCATTGAAAAAGCGTTCGCTGACAAACTGACCGATGCTGCTCCGCTGATCGAAGCGCGTGAAGCTGATCGTCTGGTTCTGGTTGGCAAGGTTGGCGAAAACGTCAACATTCGTCGCCTGGCTCGCGTTGAAGGCGATGTTGTTGGTGGCTACCTGCACGGCAACAAGATTGGTGTTGCGGTTGTTCTCAAGGGCGGCGACGTTGAGCTGGCCAAAGACATCGCTATGCACGTAGCGGCTACCAACCCTGAATTCCTGCTGCCGTCGGAAGTTTCCGCTGAAGCGATCGAGCGCGAGAAAGGCGTGTTCCTGACCCTCAACGCTGACAAGATTGCCGGCAAGCCAGAAAACATCGTTGAAAACATGGTCAAAGGCCGTATCAGCAAGTTCCTGGCTGAAGCGAGCCTGGTTGAGCAGGCGTTCGTCAAGAACCCTGAAATCAAGGTCGGCGACCTGGCCAAGAAAGCCGGTGCTGAAATCGTTTCTTTCACCTACTTCAAAGTAGGCGAAGGCATCGAGAAGCCAGTAGACAACTTCGCAGAAGAAGTTGCTGCCCAGCTGGCTGCCAGCAAGCAATAAGACGGTTTTTTAACTGTCGCCCTGAAGAGGCTGCCCGCTTACGCGCGCAGCCTCTTTTCAGATGGGGTTGCCAATTTTATTTGGTTTCCTTTTGGAACTGGCTTACAAAGCCATGTTCCGATGGCGCTGAAGCAGCGCCAAGCTAGAGTGAACGCCAGCTGTAAACAGCTCGCAAAGAATTTTTAAAATACGCCGCAGGAGAGATTCGCAATGGCTCAGCAGGGCAGTGGTTATCAGGCTCGCTATAAACGCATTCTACTCAAGCTTAGCGGCGAGGCCCTGATGGGCTCGGAAGAGTTCGGGATCGATCCGAAAGTTCTGGATCGCATGGCACTGGAAGTTGGCCAACTGGTTGGCATCGGTGTTCAGGTCGGTCTGGTGATCGGCGGGGGTAACCTGTTCCGTGGCGCAGCGCTCAGCGCCGCCGGCATGGATCGGGTCACTGGCGACCACATGGGCATGCTGGCCACTGTGATGAACGCCCTGGCGATGCGCGATGCGCTGGAACGTGCCAATATCTCGGCCATCGTGATGTCGGCCATTTCCATGGTTGGCGTGACCGATCACTATGATCGCCGCAAAGCCATGCGCCACCTGAACTCCAAGGAAGTCGTGATTTTCGCGGCCGGTACTGGCAATCCGTTCTTTACAACGGACTCGGCTGCCTGCCTGCGCGCAATCGAAATCGATGCCGATGTGGTGCTCAAGGCAACGAAGGTTGATGGCGTCTACACCGCTGACCCGTTCAAAGACCCGCATGCCGAGAAGTTCGATCATCTGACCTACGATGAAGTGCTGGATCGCAAGCTGGGTGTGATGGATCTGACGGCCATTTGCCTGTGCCGCGACCACAAGATGCCGCTGCGCGTGTTTAATATGAACAAACCCGGTGCCCTGTTGAATATCGTACATGGCGGCGCTGAAGGAACCCTGATCGAGGAAGTTCAACAATGATCAACGAAATCAAGAAAGACGCTAAAGAGCGCATGCAGAAATCCGTAGAATCGCTGGCGCACAACTTCGGGCGTATCCGTACCGGACAGGCGCACCCAAGCATTCTGGAAGGCGTGATGGTTCCGTACTACGGCGCCGACACTCCGATCAAGCAAGTGGCGAACATCACCGTTAAAGACGCCCGTACCCTGCAAGTCGTTGCCTTCGAGCGCAACATGCTGGGCGCGGTCGACAAGGCTATCGGTAGCGCTGGCCTGAATCTCAACCCGACCAACCTGGGTGAGTTGCTGCTGATCTCCATGCCGGCCCTGACCGAAGAAACCCGCCGGGGCTTCACCAAGCAGGCTCGTGATGTCGCTGAGGATGCCCGTGTTGCCGTGCGCAACATCCGTCGCGATGCAAACAGCTCGCTGAAGGACCTGGTCAAGGAAAAGGAAATCAGCGAAGACGAAGAGCGTCGTGCCACTGGCGAGATCGACGATCTGACCAAGAAATTCGTGGCTGAAATCGACGCTAAGTTGGCGGAGAAAGAAAAAGACCTGATGGCCGTATAAGGGTCGAGTTTTAAATGGACAAGACCAAGCAGACTGCGCCGTCCGCGGTGCCGCGCCATGTCGCGATCATCATGGATGGTAATAATCGTTGGGCGAAAAAACGCTTTATGCCGGGTGTCGCCGGGCATAAAGCGGGTGTGGATGCTGTTCGTGCGGTCATCGAGGTGTGTGCGGAGTCCGGGGTTGAGGTATTGACCCTGTTTGCGTTCTCCAGTGAGAACTGGCAACGCCCGGCCGATGAGGTCAGTGCCTTGATGGATCTGTTCTTCAGGGCGCTGCGTCGCGAGGCCAAGCGCCTGAACGACAACAACATCAGTTTGCGCATCATCGGCGACCGTTCGCGTTTTCATCCAGAGCTTCAAGCTGCCATGCGTGAAGCCGAGGCTATGACTGCCGGCGTCAATCGCTTTATCCTGCAGATCGCCGCCAACTACGGTGGTCAGTGGGACATCGCGCAAGCTGCGCAACGTCTGGCGCGCGAAGTTCAGGCCGGGCATCTGCGCCCTGAAGACATCACTCCCGAGCTGTTGCAAACCTGTCTGGCGACCGGCGATCTGCCGTTGCCGGACTTGTGCATCCGTACCGGTGGCGAGCATCGCATCAGTAACTTCCTGCTGTGGCAACTGRCTTACGCCGAGTTGTACTTCTCCGACCTGTTCTGGCCGGACTTCAAACACGACGCCATGCGCAAGGCGCTGGCTGATTTCGCTTCTCGCCAGCGTCGCTTCGGTAAAACGAGCGAACAGGTCGAGTCTGGAGCCCGGGTTTAATGCTTAAACAACGAATCATCACGGCACTGATTCTGCTGCCGATTGCCCTGTGCGGGTTTTTCCTGCTTGAAGGGTCCGGTTTTGCACTGTTTATCGGGCTGGTGGTGACGCTGGGGGCATGGGAATGGGCGCGCCTGGCAGGTTTTGCTGGCCAGGCGATCCGTGTTGCTTTTGCAGCTGTGGTCGCGCTGATGCTGTTTGTCATGCACATCCTGCCGGGGCTCGCGCCTTGGGTGCTGGGTGCCTCGGTGCTCTGGTGGGGCGTGGCCACCTATCTGGTGCTGACTTATCCGCGGTCCAGCGAACACTGGGCCAGCGCTGCCTGCAAGCTGGCGATCGGTTTGTTGATTCTGTTGCCGGCCTGGCAAGGTCTGATCCTGATCAAGCAGGAACCCTTGGGCAACTGGCTGATCATGGCCGTGATGGTGCTGGTCTGGGGCGCCGATATCGGTGCGTACTTTTCCGGCCGAGCCTTCGGCAAGCGCAAGCTGGCACCACAGGTCAGCCCTGGCAAGAGCTGGGAGGGCGTGTACGGCGGCTTGCTGCTGAGCCTGGTGATCACGGCAATCGTCGGTTTTGCGCGGGACTGGAGTTTCGCTCAGATGCTGATGGGCCTGTTCGGTGCCGCGGTCATCGTGTTCATTTCGGTGGTGGGCGACCTCACCGAAAGTATGTTCAAGCGCCAGTCGGGGATCAAGGACAGCAGTAATCTGCTGCCGGGGCACGGCGGTGTGCTGGACCGCATCGACAGTCTGACAGCGGCGATTCCAGTGTTCGCCGTGCTTCTGTGGATGGCGGCATCGTGAGTCGCCCACAACAGATTACCGTGCTGGGGGCGACCGGCTCGATTGGTCTGAGCACTCTGGACGTCATCGCCCGTCACCCCGAACGCTATCAGGTATTCGCCTTGAGCGGTTTCACTCGTTTGAGTGAGCTGCTGGCGCTGTGCGTGCGTCATGAGCCACGTTTCGCGGTCGTGCCGGAATCTGGCGCTGCCCGAGGCTTGCAGGACGAATTGCATGCGGCTGGCCTGTCGACCCGTGTTCTGGTGGGAGAGGAGGGCTTGTGTCAGATCGCCTCGGATCCGGAAGTCGATGCGGTAATGGCGGCGATCGTCGGGGCGGCGGGTTTGCGTCCGACCCTGGCGGCGGTCGAGGCCGGCAAAAAGATTCTTTTGGCCAATAAAGAAGCGCTGGTGATGTCCGGTGCGCTGTTCATGCAGGCCGTGCGTAAAAGCGGTTCGGTACTGCTGCCTATCGACAGCGAACACAACGCGATTTTCCAGTGCATGCCGCAGGACTTCTCTCGTGGTTTGGGCGCGGTCGGTGTACGCCGGATTCTACTGACAGCCTCTGGTGGCCCGTTCCGGCAGACGCCCCTGGCCGAACTGGCGCATGTTACCCCCGAGCAAGCGTGTGCTCACCCGAATTGGTCCATGGGGCGCAAGATTTCGGTGGATTCGGCCAGCATGATGAACAAAGGGCTCGAGCTGATCGAGGCCTGCTGGCTGTTCGACGCTACGCCCTCTCAGGTCGAAGTGGTGATTCACCCGCAAAGCGTGATTCATTCGCTGGTCGACTATGTCGATGGTTCGGTGCTGGCGCAGCTGGGTAATCCGGATATGCGCACACCAATTGCCAATGCCCTGGCGTGGCCGGAGCGGATCGACTCGGGCGTTGCGCCGTTGGATCTGTTCGCCATCGCTCGCCTGGATTTCCAGGCACCCGATGAAGAGCGTTTCCCTTGCCTGCGCCTTGCGCGTCAAGCCGCCGAGGCTGGTAACAGCGCGCCGGCCATGCTCAATGCCGCGAATGAAGTGGCTGTGGCGGCCTTTCTCGACGGACGGGTTCGCTATCTGGAAATCGCGAGTATTATCGAGGAAGTATTGAACCTCGAGCCTGTGGTTGCGGTTGATGATCTCGAGGCAGTGTTTACGGCCGATGCGAAAGCACGGGTACTGGCCGGGCAATGGTTGAGTCGTCACGGCCGATAAGTGCTGCAATACGTTGGCCCATGCAGCACCGATAGGATTGCGGAGAAAGTAGATGAGCGCGCTCTATATGATTGTCGGCACCCTGGTAGCGCTGGGCGTGCTGGTCACCTTCCACGAATTCGGCCATTTCTGGGTCGCACGTCGCTGTGGGGTCAAAGTGCTGCGTTTCTCCGTGGGCTTCGGCATGCCGCTGCTGCGCTGGCACGACAGCAAAGGCACTGAATTCGTGGTTGCCGCCATCCCGCTGGGTGGCTACGTGAAAATGCTCGACGAGCGCGAAGGTGAGGTGCCGGCCGATCAGCTCGATCACGCCTTCAATCGCAAGTCCGTCCGTCAGCGCGTTGCTATCGTGGCAGCCGGTCCGATTGCCAACTTTCTATTGGCGATGGTGTTTTTCTGGGCATTGGCAATGCTGGGCAGCGAGCAGGTGCGCCCGGTTATCGGCGCGGTCGAATCCGGCAGTATCGCCTCCAGGGCAGGTTTGAGTCCGGGGCAGGAAATTATTGCCATCGATGGCGAGCCCACTTCCGGCTGGGCTGCGGTGAACCTGCAACTGGTCCGCCGCCTGGGCGAGAGCGGTTCCCTGCAAGTGCTGGTCYGCGAACAGGGCTCCACCGTGGATTCGCCTCGTGGGCTGGTGCTGGACAAGTGGCTCAAGGGGGCTAACGAGCCGGATCCTATTCACTCGCTGGGTATTCGCCCCTGGCGTCCGGCATTGCCGCCGGTGCTGGCCGAAATTGATCCGAAAGGGCCGGCGAAGGCTGCGGGTTTGAAGGCTGGAGACCGCCTGTTGACCTTTGATGGCAAGGCACTGGATGACTGGCAGCAAGTAGTCGACATCGTCCGTTTGCATCCGGATACCAAAATCATGCTGCGCGTTGAGCGCGACGGTGCTCAAATCGACGTCCCTGTGACGCTGGCCGCGCGCGGCGAGAGCAAGGCACCCACTGGCTATCTGGGCGCAGGGGTGAAAGCGGTCGATTGGCCACCAGAGATGATTCGCGAAGTCAGTTACGGTCCGGTGGCCGCGATTGGGGAGGGTGCCCGACGCACCTGGACCATGAGCGTACTGACCCTCGACTCGCTCAAGAAAATGTTGTTCGGCGAGCTCTCGGTAAAAAACTTGAGTGGACCGATAACCATTGCTAAAGTGGCGGGCGCTTCTGCCCAGTCGGGCATCGCTGATTTCCTGAATTTCCTTGCTTATCTGAGTATTAGCCTGGGTGTTCTGAATTTGCTGCCCATTCCTGTACTGGATGGGGGGCATTTGTTGTTTTATCTGATCGAGTGGGCGCGTGGTCGTCCCTTGTCGGATCGGGTGCAAGGTTGGGGGATACAGATCGGTATCAGTTTGGTGGTCGGGGTGATGTTGCTTGCTCTGGTCAATGATCTGGGTCGACTGTAACGCTTCGCTGAATTGCGAATCTGCCGCATTTTGCGGCAGTTTTTATTGCCAGTTGGAATAAGAAAGGACTTCATGAAACGTCTGCTGCTAACTGCGGTTCTCACCGTATTGATGATCGCCGAAGTTCACGCCGAGTCCTTCACTATCTCTGATATTCGCGTCAATGGCCTCCAGCGGGTCTCCGCGGGTAGTGTCTTTGGTGCCTTGCCGTTGAACGTCGGCGAGCAGGCGGATGATCGTCGCCTGGTGGAATCCACTCGTGCGCTGTTCAAAACCGGGTTCTTTCAAGATATCCAGCTGGGCCGTGAAGGCAACGTCCTGGTCATTACTGTAGTCGAGCGTCCGTCGGTCGCCAGTATCGAGATCGAAGGCAACAAGGCGATCTCCACTGAAGACCTGATGAAGGGCCTCAAACAGTCCGGTCTGGCCGAAGGCGAGATCTTCCAGCGCGCGACCCTCGAAGGTGTGCGTAACGAGCTGCAGCGTCAATACGTCGCTCAGGGCCGCTACTCGGCTACCGTCGACACCGAAGTGGTGCCGCAGCCGCGTAACCGCGTTGCCCTGAAGGTCAACATCAACGAAGGTACCGTAGCGGCGATCCAGCACATCAACGTGGTGGGCAACACTGTTTTTCCTGATGAAGACCTGATCGACCTGTTCGAACTCAAGACCAGCAACTGGCTGTCGTTCTTCAAGAACGATGACAAGTACGCTCGTGAAAAGCTCTCCGGTGACCTGGAGCGTCTGCGTTCCTATTACCTGGACCGTGGCTATATCAATATGGATATCGCTTCGACCCAGGTGTCCATCACCCCGGACAAGAAACACGTCTATATCACCGTCAACGTCAACGAAGGCGAGAAGTACACCGTTCGTGACGTGAAACTCAGCGGCGACTTGAAAGTGCCTGAAGACCAGGTCAAGTCCCTGCTACTGGTTCAGAAAGGCCAGGTGTTCTCGCGCAAGCTGATGACCACCACCTCCGAACTGATTACCCGCCGCCTGGGTAACGAGGGTTACACCTTCGCTAACGTCAACGGCGTGCCTCAGCCTCACGATGAAGACCACACGGTCGATATCACATTCGCTGTCGATCCGGGCAAGCGTGCTTACGTGAACCGCATCAACTTCCGTGGCAACACCAAGTCCGAAGACGAAGTGCTGCGCCGTGAAATGCGTCAGATGGAAGGCGGCTGGGCTTCGACCTACCTGATCGACCAATCCAAGACCCGCCTGGAACGTCTGGGCTTCTTCAAGGAAGTCAACGTCGAGACGCCGGCCGTGCCGGGTGTCGATGATCAGGTTGACGTGAACTACAGCGTTGAAGAGCAGGCTTCCGGTTCGATTACCGCCAGCGTTGGTTTCGCCCAGAGCGCCGGTCTGATCCTTGGTGGTTCGATCACTCAGAACAACTTCCTGGGTACCGGTAACAAGGTCAGCATCGGCTTGACTCGCAGTCAGTATCAAAGCCGTTATAACTTCGGTTATGTCGACCCCTACTGGACAGCTGACGGTGTGAGCCTGGGTTACAACGCTTTCTATCGTACGACCGACTACAAAGACCTCGATGTCAACGTAGCCAGCTACGCCGTAGACAGCCTGGGCGCAGGTGTCAACGTTGGTTATCCGATCAGCGAGACTTCGCGTCTGACGTTTGGTTTGTCTGCACAACAAGACAAGATCAAGACGGGTCTTTACACCGTCGACGAAATCTTCGACTTCGTTAACAAGGAAGGTGATCAGTACCTCAACTTCAAGGCATCGGCCGGTTGGTCTGAATCCACCTTGAACAAAGGGGTACTGGCGACCCGTGGTCACTCCCAGAGCTTGACTGCGGAAGCCACGACACCGGGCAGCGACTTGTCGTTCTTCAAGCTCGATTATCGCGGTCAATTGTTCCAGCCGTTGTCTGAAAACTACACCATGCGCCTCCACACCGAGCTGGGCTATGGCGATGGTTATGGTTCGACCGACGGCTTGCCGTTCTATGAAAACTATTACGCCGGTGGTTTCAACTCGGTTCGTGGCTTCAAAGACAGCACCCTGGGGCCTCGTAGTACGCCGAGCCGGGGCGTGAACCCGGGCACCGCAACCGACCCGGACCAGGATCCACTGCCGTTTGGTGGTAACGTCCTGATTCAGGGTGGTGTAGAAGTTCTATTCCCTATGCCGTTCGTGAAAGATCAGCGTTCCTTGCGCACTTCGGTATTCTGGGACGTGGGTAATGTGTTCGATTCGACTTGCAAGCAGAGCACCAACGCCGATGGTTCCAAGTCCAACACTCAGTGTAACGACGTCAGCCTGAGCAACATGGCCAGTTCGGTGGGTGTCGGTGTGACATGGGTTACCGCCCTTGGTCCGTTGAGCTTCGCCTTGGCGATGCCAGTCAAAAAACCGGACAGCAATGCCGAGACTCAAGTGTTCCAATTCTCCCTCGGCCAGACGTTCTAAGCGTCTGACCCAAGATAATGACAATGGATTTTGTAGGAGTGCATCGTGCGTAAGTTGACTCAATTGGTTCTCCTGGCGACCGTGCTGGTTGCAGGTCCGGCTTTTGCCGACATGAAAATCGCCGTTCTGAACTATCAGATGGCACTGCTGGAATCCGATGCGGCGAAGAAATACGCCGTGGATGCCGAGAAAAAATTCGGCCCGCAACTGACCAAGCTCAAGAGCCTGGAAAGCAGCGCCAAGGGTATCCAGGACCGTCTGATGGCCGGTGGCGACAAGATGCAGCAAGGCGAGCGTGAACGTCTGGAGCTCGAGTTCAAGCAAAAGGCCCGTGATTTCCAGTTCCAGTCCAAGGAGCTGAACGAAGCCAAAGCCGTTGCCGACCGTGAAATGCTGAAGCAGCTCAAGCCGAAACTGGACAGCGCTGTGGAAGAAGTCATCAAGAAAGGTGCTTATGACCTGGTCTTCGAGCGTGGCGCAGTGATTGATGTCAAGCCTCAGTACGACATCACTCGCCAGGTTATCGAGCGCATGAATCAGCTGAAGTAACCCATGACAGCGACTATAAAGCTCGGCCAGTTGGCCGAGTTCCTCGGCGCCACCTTACGTGGCGACCCGGAGAAAGAAATTACTGGGCTGGCCACTTTGCAAGAGGCTGGCCCAGCTCAGTTGAGCTTTCTGGCAAATCCTCAATACCGTAAATACCTGGCTGACAGTCAGGCCGCAGCCGTGCTGCTGAAGGCCGCTGACGCTGAAGGTTTTGTCGGTGATGCGCTGGTGGTGGCTGATCCATATCTGTCTTATGCGCGCATTTCCCACCTGTTCGATCCCAAGCCCAAGGCGCCGGCCGGTATTCATCCGACAGCGGTAGTGGCAGCGGATGCGGTGGTCGATCCGGCGGCGAGCATCGGTGCCTTTGCGGTCATCGAAAGTGCAGCGCGCATTGGCGCCGGTGTGACCGTTGGTGCGCATAGCTTCATCGGTGCACGCTGCGAAATTGGCGAGGGCGGCTGGTTGGCCCCGCGCGTCACGCTGTATCACGACGTGCGCATCGGCAAACGGGTGGTGATTCAATCCGGTGCCGTGCTCGGTGGTGAAGGCTTCGGTTTTGCCAACGAGAAAGGTATCTGGCAGAAAATTGCCCAGATCGGCGGCGTCTCGATCGGAGACGACGTGGAAATAGGCGTAAATACCGCTATCGATCGTGGCGCGCTGGCCGATACCGTCATTGGTAATGGTGTGAAGCTCGACAATCAGATTCAGATTGCCCACAACGTCCAGGTCGGTGACCACACGGCCATGGCCGCGTGCGTGGGAATTTCCGGCAGCACCAAAATCGGCAAGCATTGCATGCTCGCCGGTGGCGTAGGGCTGGTGGGGCATATCGACATTTGCGACAACGTTTTCCTGACCGGGATGACCATGGTGACCCACTCGATTACCGAGCCGGGCTCCTATTCTTCCGGTACGGCGATGCAACCGGCAGCCGAATGGCGCAAAAGCGCGGCACGTATCCGTCAGCTCGATGACATCGCGCGACGTCTGCGACAGCTGGAAAAGCGTGTAGGGGACGTGACCCCTGACGGTAATGCTTCATCAGATGGCTGATACCATTTCCATATCAAGTGTGCACAGCCGCTAGACTGCCTCCCTTGATTTGCTAGAGGAGTGCGCGTCAGTCGCGCGCTCCCAATCTTTACATAGGCTTCCCCCCGAAATGATGGACATCAACGAGATTCGCGAATACCTGCCTCACCGTTACCCGTTCCTGCTGGTGGACCGGGTCGTGGATCTGGATGTGGAAGGCAAGCGCATTCGCGCCTACAAGAATGTCAGCATCAACGAGCCGTTCTTCAATGGTCACTTCCCTGCGCATCCAATCATGCCGGGTGTACTGATCATCGAAGCGATGGCTCAGGCTGCCGGGATCCTTGGTTTCAAAATGCTCGACGTGAAACCGGCCGATGGCACGCTTTACTACTTCGTCGGCTCCGACAAACTGCGCTTCCGTCAGCCGGTGCTGCCGGGCGATCAATTGATCCTTGAAGCCAAGTTCATCAGCTGCAAGCGTCAGATCTGGAAGTTCGAATGCCAGGCTTCGGTCGATGGCAAGCCAGTCTGCTCCGCTGAAATCATCTGTGCGGAACGCAAACTATGAGTTTGATTGACCCTCGCGCAATCATCGATCCGACGGCCATCCTGGCCGACGACGTCGAAGTCGGCCCTTGGTCGATTGTCGGCGCAGGTGTGGAAATCGGCGAGGGGACAGTGATCGGGCCGCATGTGATTCTCAAGGGCCCGACCCGAATCGGTAAGCACAACCGCATCTACCAGTTTTCTTCGGTAGGTGAGGACACGCCCGATCTGAAATACAAGGGCGAGGAAACCCGTCTGGTCATCGGTGACCACAACGTCATCCGTGAAGGCGTGACGATTCACCGCGGGACCATTCAGGACCGTTCGGAAACGACCCTGGGCGATCACAACCTGATCATGGCCTATGCCCACATCGGTCACGACAGCGTTATCGGCAATCATTGCATCCTGGTCAACAACACCGCGTTGGCAGGGCATGTGCACGTTGAAGACTGGGCGATCCTGTCCGGCTTCACCCTGGTTCACCAGTATTGCCACATTGGCGCCCACAGCTTTTCCGGCATGGGCACTGCCATTGGCAAAGACGTTCCTGCGTACGTCACGGTATTCGGCAACCCCGCTGAAGCTCGCAGCATGAACTTCGAAGGCATGCGCCGTCGCGGCTTCAGCGAAGAGGCGATCCACGCGCTGCGTCGTGCCTACAAGGTGGTTTACCGCCAAGGCCTGACAGTCGAGCAAGCGCTCGCCGAGCTGGCCGAACCCTCGCTGCAGTTCCCGGAAGTCGCGGTGTTTCGTGATTCCATCCAGTCTTCGACCCGCGGCATCACCCGCTAATCA
The DNA here is from genome assembly GCF_056396925.1 of Pseudomonas sp. 05N433. Classification (NCBI taxonomy): domain Bacteria; kingdom Pseudomonadati; phylum Pseudomonadota; class Gammaproteobacteria; order Pseudomonadales; family Pseudomonadaceae; genus Pseudomonas; species Pseudomonas sp. 05N433. The sequence continues at coordinate 39,189 of NZ_JBFTML010000002.1, forward strand.
TGGCCAATCTGCGTATTGCGCTGGTGGCGGGTGAGGCTTCCGGTGACATTCTGGGTGCGGGTCTCATGCGTGCGCTCAAGGCACAGCATCCGGCGGTCGAGTTCATTGGTGTCGGCGGTCCGCTGATGCAGGCCGAAGGCCTGACCTCGTATTTCCCGATGGAACGCCTTTCTGTCATGGGGCTGGTGGAAGTGCTGGGCCGTTTGCGCGAGCTGTTGGCCCGTCGCAAGAAACTGGTTGCGGACCTGATCGCCGCGAAGCCGGACGTGTTCATCGGTATCGATGCCCCGGACTTCAACCTCAATATCGAACTCAAGCTGCGTCAGGCCGGGATCAAGACCGTGCATTACGTCAGCCCGTCGGTCTGGGCATGGCGACAGAAGCGGGTGCTGAAGATTCGCGAAGGTTGCGACCTGATGCTGACGCTGTTCCCGTTCGAAGCTAAATTTTATGAAGAGAAGGGCGTGCCGGTACGGTTTGTCGGGCATTCCCTGGCCGATGCGATCCCGCTTGAGGCCGATCGCACCGCCGCGCGGGCCGAACTCGGTTTGCCGGAAGGGCCGTTGGTTGCCCTGATGCCGGGTAGTCGTGGCGGTGAAGTCGGGCGCCTCGGTGCGTTGTTCCTCGACACCGCCCAGCGCCTGCGGGCCATGCGTCCGGGCGTGCGATTCGTCATGCCGTGCGCCAGTCCGGAGCGCCGGGCCCAGTTGGAAGAGTTGCTGGCTGGTCGCGATCTGCCGCTGACCTTGCTCGACGGCAAATCCCATCTGGCGCTGGCGGCGTGCGACGCGGTGTTGATCGCTTCGGGCACCGCGACCCTGGAAGCATTGCTGTACAAGCGGCCGATGGTGGTCGCTTATCGCCTGGCACCGCTGACGTTCTGGATTCTCAAACGGATGGTGAAGAGTCCCTACGTCTCGTTGCCGAATTTGCTGGCCCAGCGCCTGCTGGTGCCAGAGTTGTTGCAGGACGATGCGACAGTCGAAGCCCTGGCCCAGACTCTGTCGCCGCTGATCGAAGGTGGCGAGGAGCAGACCCGAGGCTTTGACGAAATCCACCGAACCCTGCGACTGGACGCCTCCAATCAGGCAGCGGACGCGGTACTGAACCTGATTGGCAGAGCATAATGAGCAAAGCAAGCAAGCAGCTGGGCCTGGATTTTATGCTGGTCGATGAAGTTGAAGATCTGGTGGCAGGTGTCGATGAAGTCGGTCGCGGCCCGCTGTGCGGTGCCGTGGTGACCGCCGCGGTGATCCTTGATCCGAGCCGGCCGATTCTCGGCCTCAACGATTCGAAGAAACTCACCGAAGCCCGCCGTGAAAAACTCTACGACGAAATCTGCGAAAAAGCCCTGAGCTGGTGCATTGCTCGCGCCGAAGTCGAAGAAATTGACGAGTTGAACATCCTTCATGCCACCATGCTGGCCATGCAGCGCGCGGTCGAGGGCCTGCACATTCAGCCGAAGCTGGCGATGATCGACGGCAACCGTTGCCCGAAACTCTCGATGCGCGCCGAAGCGGTGGTGCAAGGCGACAGCAAAGTGCCGGCCATCGCTGCGGCGTCAATTCTGGCCAAGGTCAGCCGTGATCGTGAAATGGCGGCGTTCGAACTGATTTACCCGGGTTACGGCATCGGTGGCCACAAAGGCTACCCGACGCCCGTTCATCTGGAGGCGCTGACGCGTCTGGGGCCGACACCGATTCACCGCCGCTCGTTCGCCCCGGTACGCCTGGCGTATGAAGCGCGGGAAAACCTGATCGAGGGTTAGTCGCAGGCTGATGTTTTACTCAAGGCCCGGTACAATCCGGGCCTTGTTGTCTTCACGTTTCTAGTTTCTAGACAGGATCACTATGCCGGCTTCATTCGTTCATCTACGCCTGCACACTGAATATTCCCTGGTCGACGGTCTGGTGCGGATCAAACCGCTGGTCAAGACCCTGGTCGGCATGAACATGCCTGCCGTGGCGGTCACTGACCAGAACAACATGTGTTCCCTGGTCAAATTCTATAAAGCCGCCATGGGCGCCGGGATCAAGCCGATTTGTGGCGCCGACCTGTGGCTGTCGAACAAGGATCCGGACAACCCCTTGAGCCGGATCAGCCTGCTGGCGATGAACGCCACAGGTTATCGCAACCTCACCGAACTGATCTCCCGTGGTTTCATCGACGGCCAGCGCAATGGTTCGATCATCATAGAGCGCGAGTGGGTGGCCGAAGCCAGCGAAGGCTTGATCATGCTGTCGGCGGCGAAAGAGGGCGAAATCGGCCTGGCGATGCTCGGCGGCAACCCGGACGAAGCCGAAACCCTGGCTCGCGAGTGGATGGCGGTGTTCCCGGATCGTTTCTATCTGGAAGTCCAGCGCACCAACCGCCCCAACGACGAAGAACAACTGCACGGCGCCGTGGCCCTGGCCGAGAAAATCGGCGCGCCGCTGGTGGCGACCAACGACGTGCGCTTCATCAAGCAGGAAGACTTCGAAGCCCACGAAACCCGCGTTTGCATCGGTGAAGGCCGCGCCCTCGACGATCCGCGGCGTTCGAAGAATTACAGCGATCAGCAATACCTCAAAAGCGCCGAGGAAATGGCCGAGCTGTTCAGCGACCTGCCTGAGGCGCTGGAGAACACAGTCGAGATCGCCAAGCGCTGCAACATCGAAGTGAAGCTGGGCAAGCACTTCCTGCCCAACTTCCCGATTCCCGATGGCATGACCATCGACGAATATTTCCGCAAGGTTTCCTTCGACGGTCTGGAAGAACGCCTCAGCGTTCTGCTGCCCAAGGACACCACCGAAGACTACGAAGCCAAGCGCCAAGTCTATGTCGACCGGCTGAATTTCGAGCTGGATATCATTATCCAGATGGGCTTCCCCGGTTACTTCCTGATCGTGATGGACTTTATCCAGTGGGCCAAGAACAACGGCGTACCGGTGGGGCCTGGCCGTGGGTCGGGTGCCGGGTCGCTGGTGGCCTATGTGCAGAAGATCACCGACCTCGACCCGCTGGAATATGACCTGCTGTTCGAACGTTTCCTTAACCCGGAACGGGTTTCCATGCCCGACTTCGACGTCGACTTCTGCATGGACGGTCGCGACCGCGTGATCGATTACGTGGCCGAGAAATACGGCCGTAACGCGGTAAGCCAGATCATCACCTTCGGTTCCATGGCGGCCAAGGCTGTGGTCCGTGACGTGGCGCGGGTGCAGGGCAAGTCCTACGGACTGGCGGATCGTCTGTCGAAGATGATTCCGTTCGAAGTCGGCATGACCCTGGAAAAAGCCTACGAACAGGAAGAAATCCTGCGCGACTTCATCAAGGTCGATGAAGAAGCCGCGGAAATCTGGGAAATGGCGCGCAAGCTCGAAGGCGTTGTGCGTAACGTCGGTAAACACGCCGGTGGCGTGGTGATTGCGCCGACCAAACTGACCGACTTCTCGCCGATCTATTGCGACGAAGCGGGCGACGGTCTGGTAACCCAGTTCGACAAGGATGACGTTGAGGCTGCCGGTCTGGTGAAGTTCGACTTCCTGGGGCTTCGGACCCTGACGATCATCGACTGGGCGCTGAAAACCATCAACCGCGACCGCGCCAAGGTCAACGAACCGCCGCTGGACATCGCGTTCATCCCGCTGGATGACAAGCCGACTTACACGCTGCTGCAAAAAGCCGAAACCACCGCGGTGTTCCAGCTCGAGTCACGAGGCATGAAAGAGCTGATCAAAAAGCTCAAGCCCGACTGCCTGGAAGACTTGATCGCACTGGTGGCCCTGTTCCGTCCGGGCCCGCTGCAATCGGGCATGGTGGACGACTTCATCAACCGTAAGCACGGTCGCGCCGAACTCGCGTACCCGCACTCGGACTACCAGTACGACGGCCTCAAGCCGGTATTGGCGCCGACTTACGGCATCATCCTGTATCAGGAACAGGTGATGCAGATTGCCCAGGTCATGGCCGGTTACACCCTCGGCGGCGCGGACATGCTGCGTCGAGCCATGGGTAAGAAAAAACCCGAAGAAATGGCCAAGCAGCGCGGCGGTTTCATTGAAGGTTGCGCCACCAACAATATCGACGCTGACCTTGCCGGTAACATTTTCGACCTGGTAGAAAAATTCGCCGGTTACGGTTTCAACAAATCCCACTCCGCTGCCTACGGCCTGGTGTCGTACCAGACCGCGTGGCTGAAAGCCCACTATCCGGCGCCGTTCATGGCCGCGGTACTGTCGGCGGATATGCACAACACCGACAAGGTCGTGACCTTGATCGAAGAAGTGCGGACCATGAAGCTGCGCCTCGACGCGCCAGACGTGAACACCTCGGAGTTCAAGTTCACGGTGAACGACGAAGGCCGCATCATTTACGGTCTGGGCGCGATCAAGGGCGTGGGCGAAGGCCCGGTCGAAGCGATTACCGAGGCGCGGCAAGACGGGCCGTTCAAGGACCTGTTCGATTTTTGCGCGCGGGTCGACCTCAAGCGTATTAACAAACGCACCCTCGACGGCTTGATCCGCAGTGGTGCCCTGGACCGCCTAGGCCCGTATTTCCACGATGAGCAGAAAGCCTATCAGGCCAACATCGACCGCAACCGCGCGGTGTTGTTGACGGCCATGGAAGAGGCGATCAAGGCGGCCGAACAAACCGCTCGTACCCACGACAGTGGGCATGCCGATCTGTTTGGCGGTCTGTTCGTTGAAGAAGATGCCGACGTCTACGCCAATCACCGCAAGGCCAAGGAGCTGACCCTCAAGGAACGCCTGAAAGGCGAGAAAGATACCTTGGGCCTGTACCTCACCGGCCACCCGATCGACGAATACGAGGGCGAGATCCGTCGCTTCGCCCGTCAGCGCATCATCGACCTGAAGCCGGCTCGCGACACGCAAACGGTCGCGGGCATGATCATCGCCCTGCGAGTGATGAAGAACAAAAAGGGCGACAAGATGGGCTTCATCACCCTCGACGACCGCTCCGGGCGGATCGAAGCCTCGTTGTTCGCCGATGCGTTCCATTCCGCACAGTCGTTGTTGCAGACCGATGCGATGGTGGTGGTCGAAGGCGAAGTCAGCAACGACGACTTCTCCGGTGGCCTGCGGTTGCGGGTCAAGCGGGTGATGAGCATGGAAGATGCGCGCACCAACCTGGCCGAAAGCCTGCGCCTGAAGTTGCATGCAAAGGATCTCAAGGGCGATCAGCTACGCTGGTTGGGCGAGTTGTTGAAGCGTCATCGCGGTGCGTGCCCGATCACCATGGACTACACCAGCCCCGATGCGAAGGCCTTGTTGCAGTTTGGCGAGACCTGGCGGATCGACCCGGCGGATGCCTTGATTCAAGCCCTGCGTGACCAGTTCGGGCGAGACAACGTCTTCCTCCAATACCGTTGACGGTCAGGCGCCATTCCTTACCATGGGAACGCGCCTGATCCCGACCCGAATTTTTAATCTCGACCTGAACGCGCCTGTCCCTTAAGGTAGGGCGCGAATAGACAACCGGCCGGCCCAAGCTCTCTTGGACGCGACCCTAGACGGACGCCTATGAACCCGAATTTTCTAGATTTCGAACAGCCGATCGCCGACCTGCAAGCCAAGATCGAAGAGTTGCGCTTGGTCGGTAATGACAATTCGCTGAATATCGGCGATGAGATCTCCCGCCTACAGGACAAGAGCAGCACGCTGACCGAAGATATCTTCGGCAAGCTGACCAGCTGGCAGATCGCGCGTCTGGCGCGTCACCCGAAACGTCCGTACACCCTGGACTACATCGAACACATCTTCACCGAGTTCGATGAGTTGCACGGCGACCGTCACTTCTCCGACGACGCTGCCATCGTTGGCGGTGTTGCCCGTCTGGACGACCAACCGGTGATGGTTATCGGTCACCAGAAAGGTCGCGAAGTGCGCGAGAAGGTTCGCCGCAACTTCGGCATGCCGCGCCCTGAGGGCTACCGCAAGGCGTGCCGCCTGATGGAAATGGCCGAGCGTTTCAAAATGCCGATCCTGACCTTCATCGACACCCCGGGCGCTTACCCTGGCATCGACGCCGAAGAGCGCAACCAGAGCGAAGCGATTGCCTGGAACCTGCGCGTCATGGCTCGCCTGAAAACCCCAATCATCGCCACCGTGATCGGTGAGGGTGGTTCCGGTGGTGCGCTGGCCATTGGCGTCTGCGATCAGCTGAACATGCTGCAATATTCGACCTACGCGGTGATTTCGCCGGAAGGTTGCGCCTCGATTCTGTGGAAAACTTCCGAGAAAGCCCCGGATGCCGCTGAAGCGATGGGCATCACTGCCGAGCGTCTGAAGGGCCTGGGCATCGTCGATAAAGTGATCGGCGAGCCGTTGGGCGGCGCTCATCGTGATCCGGCGGCTGCCGCTGCCTCGATCCGCGCCGAGCTGAGCTCGCAACTGGCGATGTTGAAGAAGTTCGACAACGACGCGCTGCTGGCCCGTCGTTACGAGCGTCTGATGAGCTACGGTCTCTGATCTGATCGCGCTTTAGCCTTGTGGGAAGAGCCGGGCGACGTTCGTCTGCTCGCGATTGCGGTATAACAATCAACAAATATGTTGAATGTTAAGCAGCCTTCGCGAGCAGGCTCGCTCCCACAATGGGTCTATGTGAAGCGACTGACGTCTATGAGCCCTAAGAAGATTGATCTGCCAGCCAGGCTTCTCCATGGGCTGGTTCCGTGGCGTAACGCCATAACCTGGCGCATCGCCTTCTCCGGTGGTCTCGATTCCACCGTCCTGCTGCACGTTCTCGCACACCTCGCAAAAACCGAATCCTTGCCGGCGTTGACCGCCATTCACGTCCACCACGGCCTGCAGGCTGCGGCTGATGCGTGGCCGGAACATTGTCAGTCGGTCTGTGATGCGTTGGGTGTACCGCTGGAGGTTGTGCGTGTTCAGGTTGAGCGCGGCGCGAGCCTCGAGCGTGCGGCGCGGGATGCGCGTTACGGCGCCTTCATCGCGGCGACTCACGCCGGTGAAGTACTGCTCACAGGTCAGCACCGTGACGATCAAGCGGAAACCCTGTTGTTTCGGCTGATGCGCGGGGCAGGGGTGAGAGGTTTGTCGGGGATGCCGAGTGAGCGTCCTTTGGGGTGTGCGCATCTGCTGCGACCACTGCTTGATGTCACTCGCGCCGAGCTTGAGGCCTACGCCACTGAATATCAGCTGAACTGGATCGAAGATCCGTCGAATCAGGACCGGCAGTTCTCGCGCAATTACCTGCGTCATCAGGTGTTTCCCGTGTTGACCGCGCGCTGGCCGCAAGCAGTGGCGACCATGGCTCGCAGCGCTGCGCATCTGAGTGAGGCGCAGGGGTTGCTCGACGATCTGGCGCAAATTGATCTGGCCCAGGCCGGCACCGACAGTGATTTCGATTGGCTGGGGTTGCCGTCGCTGGAGCTGGCGCCCCTGGAAAAGCTCTCTGATGCACGCCAGCGCAATGCGCTGAGTCATTGGCTCAAACCGCTGACGTCTTTGCCGGACAGTGACCATTGGTCGGGTTGGCAGGATTTGCGCGATGCGACTGGCGATGCGCGTCCGGTCTGGCGATTGGCGGCGGGCGAACTGCATCGCGCTGGTGGGCGTCTCTGGTGGTTGTCAGTTGGATGGTTGCGCACTCCGCCATCCCCGGTGTCCTGGGCTGACCCCGCGGTATTGCTGGCGTTACCGGATAATGGCGTGCTCACACTCACCGGCCAGATCCCCGATGGCCCGTTGCAGATCCGCTATCGTGAGGGCGGCGAAGTCATGAATTTGCCCGATCGCGGTCACCGTGACTTGAAGCGTTTGCTCAACGAAAGGGGCGTGCCGGGCTTCGCCCGTGGCAGATTGCCGCTGGTCTACAGGGGCCAGCAATTGCTGGCGGTGGCGAACCTGCGGGGGCTGAATGGCAGTGAGCGCAGTGGCTGGTATTTGCATTGGCAGCCGCCGATCGAAGATCAAGGTTTGAGCTGAAAGGGGCTTTCCGGTAGACTACGCTCCCTTCTTGATACAACTTCTGTGGATTCGCCTGAATCGCAGCAGTTGCCGATTACCAAGCAGTCTTTGCTGGGCGATTCCAAAAAATGTGTAGCGAGCAACCTACCGGTGTTTCATCTTCCGGTCTGTCCCAACGCGGCGGTTTTTTTGAAAGGTGCACTGTGATTAATGCAGGTGATCGGGGGCTTCGGCCTTCCTTCGCTTTCCCCGGCGGCTCGGACCGCTTTAACGCAGACTTCTAGGGTTTTTCATGACGCGCTACATATTCGTCACGGGCGGTGTTGTTTCTTCATTGGGGAAAGGCATTGCCTCGGCTTCATTGGCGGCCATCCTGGAGGCGCGGGGACTTAAGGTCACCATGCTGAAGCTGGACCCGTACATCAACGTTGACCCGGGCACCATGAGCCCGTTCCAGCACGGTGAAGTGTTCGTCACCCACGACGGCGCCGAGACCGACCTGGACCTGGGCCACTACGAGCGGTTCATCCGCACGACCATGACCCAGAACAACAACTTCACCACTGGCCGTGTCTACGAACACGTCCTGCGCAAAGAGCGCCGTGGTGATTACCTGGGCGCAACCATTCAGGTGATCCCGCACATCACCGACGAAATCAAGCGCCGGATCATCAAGGGCGCTGGCGATGCCGACGTGGCCATGGTCGAGATCGGTGGCACCGTGGGTGACATCGAGTCGCAACCGTTCCTCGAGGCGATCCGTCAATTGCGTTTCGAAGTCGGCGCCAAGCGCGCGATGCTGATGCACCTGACACTGGTGCCGTACATCGCCACTGCCGGCGAAACCAAAACCAAGCCAACCCAGCACTCGGTCAAGGAGCTGCGCTCCATCGGCCTGCAGCCTGACGTGCTGGTGTGCCGCTCCGATCACCCGATCGACATTTCTTCGCGTCGCAAGATCGCGCAGTTCACCAACGTTGAAGAGCGTGCGGTGATTGCGCTGGAAGACGCCGACACCATCTACAAGATCCCGGGCATTCTGCACTCCCAGGGCCTGGATGATTTCGTCGTCGAGCGTTTCGGCCTGCAATGCGACAGCGCCGATCTGTCCGAGTGGGAAGCGGTGGTTGATGCCAAGCTGAACCCGGAGCACGAAGTCACCATCGCCATGGTCGGCAAGTACATGGAACTGCTGGACGCCTACAAGTCGCTGATCGAGGCGATGAGTCACGCTGGCATCAGCAACCGCACCAAGGTCAACCTGCGCTACATCGATTCCGAAGACATCGAAAACCAGGGCACCGCGCTGCTGGAAGGCGTCGACGCGATTCTGGTACCGGGCGGCTTCGGTCTGCGTGGTGTTGAAGGCAAGATCACTGCCGTTCAATACGCTCGCGAAAACAAGGTTCCATACCTGGGTATCTGCCTGGGCATGCAAGTGGCCGTTATCGAGTTCGCTCGTAACGTAATGGGCTGGAAAGATGCCAACTCCACTGAGTTCGATCGTACCAGCGGTCACCCGGTGGTGGGTCTGATCACCGAGTGGGAAGATGCCACCGGCGCCGTCGAAATCCGTACCGAATCGTCCGATCTGGGGGGCACCATGCGCCTTGGCGCTCAGGACTGCCTGCTTGAGCCAGGTTCCCTGGTGCACGATTGCTACGCCAAGGATGTGATCGTCGAGCGTCACCGTCATCGCTACGAAGTGAACAACAACCTGCTGCCGCAAATCATCGAGGCCGGCCTGAAAATCTCCGGTCGTTCCGGTGATGGCGCGCTGGTTGAAGTGGTTGAAGCACCGGATCACCCATGGTTCGTCGCTTGCCAGTTCCACCCAGAGTTCACCTCGACGCCACGCGACGGTCACCCGTTGTTCAGCGGTTTCGTTAAAGCCGCTTTGGCTCAACACCAGAAGAAGGCGTAATCCTGATGGCGCAGAAGATCATCCGCGTAGGCGATATCGAGATTGCCAACGACAAGCCAATGGTGCTGTTCGGTGGCATGAACGTGCTGGAAAGCCGTGACATGGCGATGCAGGTCTGCGAAGAGTACGTAAAGGTCACCGAAAAACTCGGTATCCCTTACGTGTTCAAGGCCAGTTTCGACAAGGCGAACCGTTCTTCTGTGACCTCTTATCGTGGCCCCGGGCTGGAAGAGGGCATGCGGATTTTCCAGGACATCAAGCAAGCCTTTGGCGTACCGATCATCACCGACGTCCACGAGCCTGATCAGGCCGCGGTCGTCGCTGAAGTCTGCGACATCATCCAGTTGCCGGCCTTCCTGTCGCGCCAGACCGATCTCGTGGTCGCGATGGCCAAGACCGGCGCGGTGATCAACATCAAGAAAGCCCAGTTCCTCGCGCCCCAGGAAATGAAACACATCCTGAACAAATGCGTGGAAGCCGGTAACGATCAGTTGATTCTCTGCGAGCGTGGTTCGAGCTTCGGCTACAACAATCTCGTGGTCGACATGCTCGGCTTCGGCATCATGAAGCAGTTCGAATATCCGGTGTTCTTCGACGTGACCCACGCGCTGCAAATGCCCGGCGGTCGCTCCGATTCCGCCGGCGGTCGTCGTGCCCAGGTCACTGACCTGGCCAAGGCCGGCATGAGCCAGTCGCTGGCCGGGCTGTTCCTCGAAGCCCACCCGGACCCGGACAACGCCAAATGCGACGGCCCTTGCGCCCTGCGTCTGGACAAACTGGAGCCATTCCTGGCCCAGCTCAAAGCACTGGACGAACTGGTGAAGAGTTTTCCGACGGTAGAAACCGCGTAAACCTCAATTCTCCGGTAAAGTACCGCACGGTTTAAATGCTCAGGCCCTCGGGCTTGAGCCTTATCGTCCGCAAGCCTGCCCGCTGTCTGTCACTTGCCGACGATAAAAGATTTCCTTCAGCTGCGTCGTTTTCGTCAACTTTGGAGTGTTTACAACAATGGCAAAAATCGTCGACATCAAAGGTCGTGAAGTTCTCGACTCCCGTGGCAATCCCACTGTGGAAGCAGACGTGCTTCTCGATAACGGCATCATCGGCAGCGCATGCGCGCCATCCGGTGCTTCCACTGGCTCGCGTGAAGCGCTCGAGCTGCGTGATGGCGACAAGAGCCGTTATCTGGGTAAAGGCGTGCTCAAGGCAGTAGCCAACATCAACGGTCCGATCCGCGACCTGTTGCTGGGCAAAGACCCAAGCGACCAGAAAGCGCTGGATCACGCGATGATCAAGCTCGATGGCACTGAGAACAAAGCGACCCTGGGCGCCAACGCGATCCTCGCCGTTTCCCTGGCCGCGGCCAAGGCAGCAGCACAGGACCAGGACCTGCCGCTGTACGCTCACATTGCCAACCTGAACGGTACCCCGGGTGTTTACTCGATGCCGGTTCCGATGATGAACATCATCAACGGTGGCGAGCACGCCGATAACAACGTCGACATCCAGGAATTCATGGTTCAGCCGGTTGGCGCCAAGTCTTTCTCGGAAGGTCTGCGCATGGGCACCGAGATTTTCCATCACCTCAAAGCCGTTCTGAAGGCCCGTGGCCTGAGCACTGCCGTTGGTGACGAAGGTGGTTTCGCGCCGAACCTGGCTTCCAACGAAGACGCTTTGAAAGTGATCTCCGAGGCCGTGGCCAACGCCGGTTACAAGCTGGGCACCGACGTGACCCTGGCCCTGGACTGCGCGGCCAGCGAATTCTATGAAGATGGCAAGTACAACCTGTCCGGCGAAGGCCAGGTGTTCACTGCTGAAGGTTTCGCCGACTACCTGAAAGGTCTGACCGAGCGTTACCCGATCATCTCCATCGAAGACGGTCTGGACGAGTCCGACTGGGCTGGCTGGAAAATCCTCACCGACAAGATCGGCGAGAAGACTCAGCTGGTAGGCGACGACCTGTTCGTGACCAACACCAAGATCCTGAAAGAAGGCATCGATAAAAAGATCGCCAACTCGATCCTGATCAAGTTCAACCAGATCGGCACCCTGACCGAAACCCTGGAAGCCATCCAGATGGCCAAGGCCGCTGGTTACACTGCCGTGATCTCGCACCGCTCCGGCGAAACCGAAGATTCGACCATTGCCGACCTGGCCGTGGGCACCTCGGCTGGCCAGATCAAGACCGGTTCGCTGTGCCGTTCCGACCGCGTTTCCAAGTACAACCAACTGCTGCGTATCGAAGAGCAGTTGAATGGCAAAGCCAAGTACAACGGCCGTAGCGAATTCCGCGGCTGAGTGGTAAACGATAAAAAGACACCGGATTGTGTCGGAAAAATCGCGACAGCGACGGATTTGCCACTAATCTGATGCCTTAAGAGCACAAGCCTGGTTCTTCCAGGCTTCGTGCTATCAGAAGCTTCAAAGTTTGGCATGGCTGTCTTTTTTCACTGGATACCTGATATTCGATGCGCAGTCCCAATTGGTTGTTCCTCGTCTTGCTCTTGCTGCTGGCCGGCCTGCAGTATCGCCTGTGGGTGGGTAATGGCAGTCTGGCGCAAGTGGCCGAGCTGAAGCAGCAGATTGCGGATCAGCACGCCGAGAACGAGGCGTTGCTGGAGCGCAATCGGGTGATGGACGCCGAAGTCAGTGAGTTGAAAAAGGGCATGGAGACCGTTGAAGAACGGGCTCGCCATGAGTTGGGCATGGTCAAGGATGGTGAAACCCTTTACCAGTTGGCCCAATGATTGAGTCGTTACCGGCCTTCTGGGCCGTGATTCCTGCCGCGGGCGTCGGTGCCCGTATGGCCGCGGACCGTCCCAAGCAATACTTGCAACTGGGCGGGCGCACTATTCTCGAACACAGCCTTGGCTGTTTCCTCGATCATCCTGCCCTGAAGGGGTTGGTGGTCAGTCTTGCCATCGACGATCCTTACTGGCCGAATCTGGCCTGTGCTGCCGATCCGCGTATTCAGCGGGTTGAAGGCGGCGCCGAGCGTTCCGGATCAGTGCTCAACGCCTTGCTGCATCTGCATGCCCAGGGCGCTGACGATGAGGATTGGGTGTTGGTTCACGATGCCGCGCGACCGAATCTGGCGCGCGATGATCTTGATAAATTGCTCAGTGAATTGGCTGACGACCCGGTGGGCGGCCTATTGGCGGTGCCTGCGCGCGACACCCTCAAACGGGTCGACAAGCACGGGCGTGTGCTGGAAACAGTGGATCGCAGTGTGATCTGGCAGGCTTATACACCGCAGATGTTTCGCCTTGGAGCATTGCATCGGGCGTTGGCGGATAGCCTGGTGGCGGATGCTGTCATCACCGATGAAGCCTCGGCGATGGAGTGGGCAGGTATGGCACCCCGTTTGATCGAAGGTCGATCCGACAACATCAAAGTCACTCGCCCCGAAGACCTTGAGTGGTTGCGCCAGCGCTGGGCGAACCGCCGTTAAAAGATCGCCGCCTATGCAGGCTGTGATCTTTTCTCTTAAACCCGATATTCCGGCCGTTCGGCCAACCCTTCCTTCAAATAATCCACTAACTTGCGTACTTTCGGTGACAGATGCCGCTGCTGTGGATAAAGCGCCCAAACCGCTGTGTTCGGCGGTTGGTGGGCTTCCAGCAGCGAGATCAATTCGCCGTTTTTCAGGTGCTCCAGCACGTAGTAATCCGGCAGCTGACACAATCCAACCCCTTGTAGCGCGGCATCCAGCACCGCCTGCCCACTGTTGCAGCGCCAGTTTCCCTGTACTCGCTGGGAAAATTCCCGCCCGTTCTGTTCCAGTTGCCAGATATCCGAGCTGCCGATGAGGCAGTTGTGGCGACTCAGTTCCGACAAACTGTGTGGGCGACCGTACCGTTCCAGGTAGGACGGCGAGGCGCACAGATACATGCGCCGTGGTGCCAAACGAGTCGCGACCAATCTTGAATCCTGCAGGCGGCCGAGGCGGATGGCCAGGTCCAGCCCTTCGTGCACCAGATCGAGCGGGCGGTTGCTCAGTTCGATGTCCACACGCAGTTGTGGATACAGCCCCATGAAGCGAGTCACCAGCGGCACAATGAATCGTTCGCCGTAGGCCACGGCGCAGGTCATGCGCAGCATGCCCTTGGGTTCGCTGGTCAGGTCGCCGACAGCGCGCAACGCTTCTTCGCGGCCGTCCTGCAAACGTTGGCAATGTTGCAGAAAGGTTTGCCCGGCTTCGGTCAGCGTGACCCGGCGGGTGCTGCGATAGAGCAAGCGGGTTTGCAGTCGCTCTTCCAGTCGTACGATTTGGCGACTGATGTGGGAGGAAGACACCCCAAGGCGTTCAGCCGCGGCGGTGAATTGGTTGCACTCTGCGACGGCGACGAACTCGTCGATGCCTTCCCAGCGGTTTTCGGACATCAGGATTATCCCTGCATGGCAATAATGTTTTGCTTTTGTCCCGATTATTCATCGTATGCCGCTGTATTACACTCCCTGTCTCGTTTTTATTCACTGGAGAGTCAGCATGATCAAGTCGCGCGCCGCCGTTGCCTTCGAGGCCAAGAAGCCCCTCGAGATCGTTGAAGTCGATGTCGCCATGCCCAAGGCGGGCGAAGTCCTGCTGCGCGTCGTCGCTTCCGGTGTCTGCCATACCGATGCCTACACCCTCTCGGGCGCGGACCCGGAAGGTATCTTCCCGTCGATCCTGGGCCACGAAGGTGGCGCGGTGGTCGAAGCGATCGGCGAGGGCGTGACCTCGGTTGCGGTGGGCGATCATGTGATCCCGCTGTACACCCCGGAATGTGGCAAGTGCAAATTCTGTCTGTCGGGCAAAACCAACCTCTGCCAGGCGATTCGTGCAACCCAGGGTAAAGGCCTGATGCCGGACGGCACTTCGCGCTTCTCCTACAAGGGCGAAACGATTTTCCACTACATGGGCACCTCGACGTTTTCCGAGTACACCGTGCTGCCGGAAATCTCCGTCGCCAAAATTCCTAAAGAAGCACCGCTGGAAAAAGTCTGCCTGCTGGGCTGTGGCGTCACCACCGGCATCGGCGCGGTGATCAACACTGCCAAGGTCAAGCCGGGTGATACCGTCGCTATCTTCGGCCTGGGTGGCATCGGACTGTCTGCCGTGATCGGCGCGGTCAAAGCCAAGGCTGGCCGGATCATCGCCATTGACATCAACCCGGCCAAGTTCGAAATCGCCAAGCAATTGGGCGCCACGGACTGCGTGAACCCGAAAGACTTCGATCGTCCGATTCAGGAAGTGATCGTCGACATGACCGATGGCGGCGTCGACTTCTCGTTCGAATGCATCGGCAACGTGCAGTTGATGCGTGCCGCACTTGAGTGCTGCCACAAAGGTTGGGGCGAGTCGGTCATCATCGGTGTGGCCGGCGCAGGCCAGGAAATCTCCACCCGTCCATTCCAGTTGGTCACCGGTCGCGTCTGGCGCGGTTCGGCGTTCGGTGGCGTGCGTGGCCGTACCGAGTTGCCAAGCTATGTCGAAATGGCCCAGACCGGCGAGATCCCGTTGGATACCTTCATCACCCACACCATGGGCCTGGAAGATATCAACAAGGCGTTTGACTTGATGCATGAAGGCAAAAGCATCCGTAGCGTCATTCATTTCTGAGGTCGCTTATGAGCCTGGAAAATATCTCCTGCCAGAAAAGCTTCGGCGGCTGGCACAAGCGCTACCGGCACCGCTCCGACGTGCTCGGTTGCGACATGGTGTTTGCCGTGTACCTGCCGCCGCAAGCGGAGCAGGGCGGTAAACTGCCAGTGTTGTACTGGTTGTCTGGCCTGACCTGTACCGACGAGAACTTCATGCAGAAGGCCGGTGCCATGCGCATGGCTGCCGAGCTGGGGCTGATTATCGTCGCACCGGACACCAGCCCACGCGGTCCCGAAGTGCCGGGCGATCCGGATGGTGCCTGGGACTTCGGTCTCGGTGCCGGTTTTTATCTGAATGCCACGCAGGAACCGTGGTCGCGGCACTATCGGATGCATGACTATGTCGTGCAGGAATTGCCGGCATTGGTTGAGGCGCATTTCCCGGCATCGGAAAAGCGTGGCATCAGCGGCCACTCCATGGGTGGTCACGGTGCGCTGGTCTGCGCCTTGCGCAATCCGGGGCGTTACCAGTCGGTGTCGGCGTTCTCGCCGATCAACAATCCGATCGATTGCCCATGGGGGCAGAAAGCCTTTTCCCGCTACTTGGGGGAAGACCGGTCGAAATGGCGCGAGTGGGATGCCTGTGCATTGATCGCCGAAGCCGACGAGAAACTGCCGCTGCTGGTGGATCAGGGTGATCGCGACGATTTCCTCGCCACCCAGCTCAAGCCAGAAGCCCTGCAACAGGCGGCGAAACTTGCCGGTCATCCGCTGACGTTGCGTTTGCAACCCGGCTACGACCACAGTTATTTCTTCATCGCGAGTTTCATCGACGACCACTTGCAGCATCACGCGCGCGCTCTAAGCGCCTAATGTCTGACAAAGCAGGTAGAATCACGCCCTGACAAAAATCGGGGCGTTTTTTTATGCGTATTGGCCACGGCTATGATGTGCACCGTTTCGGTGAAGGCGATTTCATCACGTTGGGCGGTGTGCGGATTGCACACAGCTTCGGGCTGCTTGCCCATTCCGACGGTGATGTCCTGCTGCACGCCTTGAGCGATGCGTTGCTCGGCGCTGCCGCGCTGGGTGATATCGGCAAGCATTTTCCGGACACCGATCCGCAATTCAAGGGCGCCGACAGCCGCGCGCTGTTGCGTCATGTCGTCGCACTGATCCACGCCAAGGGCTGGAAAGTCGGCAACGTCGATAACACCATCGTCGCCCAGGCCCCGAAAATGGCCCCGCATATCGAATCGATGCGCGCGCTGATTGCCGCGGATCTTCAAGTTGAGTTGGATCAAGTGAACGTGAAAGCTACCACCACCGAAAAGCTTGGCTTTGTCGGTCGCGAAGAAGGTATTGCCGTGCACTCCGTTGCCTTGTTGCTGCGCGCATGAACGAGGCGCAATTGCTCGGCCCACGGGCCTACGGTGACGCTCTCGGCAGCGCGGTGCTGAAAGCCACGGCGGAAGATTTCCAGGTTGATGAAGTCCTCGATATTCCCCTGAGTGGCGATGGCGAACACCTATGGATCTGGGTGGAAAAGCGCGGTCTGAATACCGAAGAAGCGGCACGGCGGATTGCCAAGGCTGYGGGCGTGCCATTGCGTACCGTCAGCTACGCTGGCCTCAAGGACCGTCAGGCGTTGACTCGCCAGTGGTTCAGCGTGCAACTGCCCGGCAAGGCTGATCCAGATCTGTCGGCAGCGGAAAACGACACGCTGAAAATTCTCAAGACCGGTCGGCACAGACGCAAGCTGCAACGCGGTGCCCATTCGGCCAACGGTTTCACGTTGCGCCTGACTCAATTCGCTGGCGACAAGGCCGCGATCGAAGAGCGTCTGCAACTGATCGCCAGGCAAGGTATTCCCAATTATTTCGGCGCCCAGCGTTTCGGGCATGACGGCGGCAACGTCGTCGACGCCCGTGCCTGGGCTGCGCGCAAGGCCCTGCCGGAACAACGCAATGTGCGTTCGCGCCTGCTCTCCACTGCGCGTAGTTTTCTGTTTAATCAGGTGCTGGCGGCACGCGTCGCCGATGGTACTTGGCAGCGTGCTCAGGTCGGCGATCTGCTGGCGTTCACTGACAGCCGCAGTTTCTTCCCGGCAGGTGAAGCCGAGTGCAGTGACCCGCGTCTGGCGATTCTCGACTTGCACCCGACCGGCCCACAGTGGGGCGAAGGTGACTCGCCGGCGTCGGGGGCTGTCCATGAACTGGAGCAGGCAATCGCCGCGCGCGAAGCGGATCTGCGCGATTGGTTGATTAACGCCGGTATGAGCCACGAACGTCGCATCCTGCGGCTGCCCATTGGCGGGTTGACGTGGCATTATCCCGAGCCTGACATTCTGCAACTGGAATTCGTCCTCCCGGCCGGATGCTTCGCCACCGTATTGGTGCGTGAACTCGTCGATCTGGTGCCGGTGGGGCAGACGGACAGCCCATGCGTATTCTGATTTCTAACGACGATGGGGTAACCGCACCCGGTCTCGCCGCGCTTTATGCTGCGCTGGCGGATTACACCGAATGCGTGGTTATCGCCCCGGACCAGGACAAAAGCGGCGCCAGCAGCTCGCTGACGCTCGACCGTCCGTTGCACCCGCATACCTTGGCCAATGGCTTTATCAGCCTCAACGGAACGCCTACCGATTGCGTGCACCTGGGCCTTAACGGCTTGCTGGAGTTTGAACCGGACATGGTGGTTTCCGGTATTAACCTGGGTGCGAACCTGGGGGACGACGTGCTGTATTCCGGTACTGTGGCGGCGGCCCTTGAGGGACGTTTCCTGGAGCGTCCTTCGTTTGCCTTTTCGTTTGTCTCACGGCAAGTGGAGAACCTTCCCACGGCGGCCTATTTTGCGCGCAAACTGGTAGAGGCCCACGCGGACCTCGATCTGCCACCGCGCACGGTACTGAACGTGAACATTCCCAACTTGCCGCTGGAGCATATCCGCGGTATCCAGCTGACCCGCCTGGGCCATCGCGCCCGCGCCGCTGCGCCGATAAAAGTGGTCGATCCGCGTGGTAAATCCGGTTACTGGATCGCTGCGGCGGGTGACGCCGAAGATGGCGGCCCGGGCACTGATTTCCATGCGGTGATGCAAGGCTATGTTTCAATCACGCCACTGCAACTGGATCGCACCTTTAATGATGCCTTCAGAAGTCTCGATGGCTGGCTGGAGGGGCTGCGCTAATGGCTCGTGAACAAGACGATATTCTGCACCGCGGCATCGGGATGACCTCCCAGCGGACCCGTGAGCGTCTGATTCAGCGCCTCTATGAAGAAGGGGTGTCCAACGCCAAGGTGCTGGAAGTCATCCGCCGCACACCGCGTCACCTGTTCGTCGATGAGGCGCTGGCCCACCGCGCTTATGAAGATACGGCGCTACCGATTGGCCATAACCAGACCATCTCCCAGCCTTATATGGTGGCGCGCATGAGCGAGCTGCTGCTGGAAGCCGGCCCGTTGGACAAGGTGCTGGAAATCGGTACTGGTTCGGGTTACCAGACAGCGGTGCTGTCGCAACTGGTCGAGCGGGTTTTTTCCGTCGAGCGCATCAAGGTTCTGCAAGATCGAGCCAAGGAGCGCCTGGTGGAGCTGAACCTGCGCAATGTGGTATTTCGCTGGGGCGATGGCTGGGAAGGCTGGCCGGCGCTGGCGCCTTACAACGGCATCATTGTGACCGCCGTGGCCACCGACGTGCCTCAGGCGCTGCTTGATCAATTGGCACCGGGCGGGCGATTGGTGATTCCGGTCGGCTCTGGTGAAGTTCAACAATTGATGCTGATCATCCGTGAAGAACAAGGCTTTTCCAGGCGTGTTCTGGGGGCAGTGCGCTTTGTGCCACTACTCAACGGGCCGCTGGCCTGAGCATTTGTTTCAACGTGCTGAATTCTCTTCGATTGCCCGGGTCTTACAGCGGCATCGATGGGTTAAACAGAATTCATCATCAGGCAGCAAACGTGTGCGTGAAGCGAATCCGCTTCATTAAAGGTAAAGCCTGTTCGGCCCGTTATACTTGCGACATTTCGTGCCGAAACACGGCAATTCATATTTTCAGCCACCACAAAGGGAGCGGCGGGTGAGTCTCACAGTCGTTGCGCAGCGAATGGGTATAACGAGCTTTCAGCGTCTGGTGACTGGTCTTGTCTTGAGTACCTTGCTGGTCGGTTGCTCCAGCACCAAATCGAGTAGCGCGGGAGTTGTCGATCGCAACAACGCGGTCGCCCAGCGTCCGGCCGTAACCACCGGCCAGTACATTGTTCGACCCAAGGACACGTTGTTTTCCATCGCCTTTCGCTACGGCTGGGACTACAAAGCCCTCGCGGCAAGGAACAACATTCCTACGCCTTACACGATCCATCCGGGTCAGACGATTCGCTTCGACGGTCGCAACGATTCAACGCCGGCAGCGGTGGTGAGTTCGTCCAGTTCCTCGCCTTCGTCGTCGAGCAAAACCACGGTAATTCGGCGTCAGGCAAATGGCACAACGACCAGTACAACGGTGCTCGCACCGTCCGTCGCCAGCAAACCGGCACCCGCTCCACTGCCTCCTGCCGGTCCGGCCCCGACGGGCTGGGGGTGGCCTTCTAATGGCATTCTGATTGGAAAATTCTCTTCAAACGGTAGTTTGAATAAAGGAATTGATATCGCCGGAGATTTGGGACAGCCTGTTTTAGCTGCGTCTGATGGGACGGTGGTATACGCCGGGAGTGGCTTAAGGGGCTACGGCGAATTAGTCATCATCAAACACAGCGATACCTACGTCAGTGCCTACGGTCACAACCGCAGGCTGTTGGTTCGGGAGGGGCAGCAGGTCAAAGTCGGACAGACAATTGCCGAAATGGGGTCAACGGGTACAGACCGGGTGAAACTGCATTTTGAGATTCGCCGACAAGGTAAACCTGTAGATCCGCTGCAGTTCCTGCCACGTCGTTGATTTGTTAGCCAAGCCTGTTCCGTCACGTAGAGGGAACAGGCTCCAGCGTTGCCAGGGATCAAGGCGCCGCTTGAGCTTGAGGTCGAACTCACCAAAGGACTATAACAATGGCTCTCAGTAAAGAAGTGCCGGAGTTTGACATCGACGATGAGGTTCTCCTTATGGAGACCGGCATCGCAATGGATTCGATGTCGAATGATGAAGGGGATGCACCACCTTCCGTTCGTGCCAAATCCAGACACTCCGCTTCGTTAAAGCAACACAAGTACATCGACTACACCCGGGCACTCGATGCCACGCAGCTGTACCTCAATGAAATCGGCTTTTCCCCATTGCTCTCCCCGGAAGAAGAAGTTCATTTTGCACGCCTGTCGCAAAGTGGTGATCCGGCCGGACGCAAGCGCATGATTGAAAGCAACCTGCGGCTGGTGGTGAAAATCGCCCGGCGTTACGTCAATCGTGGGCTGTCGCTGCTGGACCTGATCGAAGAGGGTAACCTCGGCCTGATCCGGGCAGTGGAAAAGTTCGATCCAGAACGCGGCTTCCGCTTTTCGACCTACGCCACCTGGTGGATTCGTCAGACCATCGAACGCGCGATCATGAATCAGACCCGGACCATCCGGCTACCTATTCATGTGGTCAAAGAGCTCAACGTGTACTTGCGGGCTGCGCGGGAGCTGACTCAAAAGCTCGACCATGAACCCTCACCCGAAGAAATTGCCAACCTGCTGGAGAAACCGGTAGGCGAGGTCAAGCGCATGCTTGGCCTGAACGAGCGGGTTTCTTCGGTCGACGTCTCGCTGGGTCCGGATTCGGATAAAACCCTGCTGGACACCCTGACCGACGACCGCCCGACCGATCCATGTGAACTGTTGCAGGATGACGACCTGTCGCAGAGCATCGATCAATGGCTTTCGGAGCTGACCGACAAGCAACGCGAGGTGGTCGTACGCCGCTTCGGCTTGCGAGGTCACGAGAGCAGTACGCTTGAAGATGTCGGCCTGGAAATCGGCCTTACCCGGGAGCGGGTCAGGCAAATCCAGGTTGAAGGCCTCAAGCGTCTTCGGGAGATTCTCGAGAAAAACGGCCTGTCGAGTGAGTCGCTGTTCCAATAAGCCATTCGCTCAACCGTCAACCAAAAGCCCCGACTGGTTCGGGGCTTTTGGTTGTCGGCAAGATGAGAGAGGCGCGTTGGTATTGGCGCCACCTCAGGTTTGTAGTCTCGTGGTGTAAGTCTTTGCTTACTCTTTCGTAAGTGTTCATTATTTTTACACCCTGGTAGTTGTCTATTCGAAGGATGCTGTATTTATAAGCTATTGATTTATATGATTATTTTATTGAGTTAACAGCATATTACAGATGATTTCAGTCATGGAGGCCGATTGCTCTTGGTGGGGAATCCTCTAGTATTTGAACTGTGTCGACGGATAGACACGCCCTTCAAGGAAGAGGGGAACGGACATCGCAGGATGCGATTCATCAGGACGATGAAAAGGAACACATGGAATAGGGAAAAAATGTGGGCGGGTCAAACCGCCCCTTTTTTTTGCCTGCAGAAAAGCAAAAAGGCCCGCAAGGGGCCTTTTCGGGAACGCGAGGGAAATCAGCGTTCGAGGTGTTCGATCTTGCCTGGCTTGCCATCCCATTCAGCGGAATCGGGCAATGGGTCTTTCCGTTCAGTGATGTTTGGCCATACCTCGGCCAATTCCATGTTCAGCTGAATGAAGTTTTCCATACCGGCGGGAACTTCATCTTCAGAGAAGATGGCCACGGCAGGGCATTCTGGTTCGCWCAGTGCGCAGTCGATGCACTCATCCGGGTGAATCACCAGGAAGTTCGGGCCTTCGTAAAAGCAGTCCACCGGACAGACTTCTACGCAGTCGGTGTACTTGCACTTGATGCAGTTGTCGGTGACGACGAAGGTCATTTCTAATTTTCTCCTCAGGCGGCGGCAGCGGAGCCCCTTCAGGACGGGGTCGCCAGGTTCGGGAGCGATAGTCTGCAGGCCAGGCTATGAGCCTGCAGCATCCCAAACCGCGCGAGATTCTAACAGCTTGCAGGCAAGTGCGTTAGATCCGTGTCTTTAATGTATAGAGCATTTCCAACGCCCTGCGTGGTGTCAGGTCATCCAGATCAAGTTTGGCCAGTTCATCCAGCACCGGGTGCGGCAGGCTGGCGAACATGTCGCTCTGCTGCGGCGCAACGGATTTGCCTTTGGCCGGCGTCGGCACTTCATGGGGCAGCGCCGTGGATTCCAGCCGGCTCAAGTGTTCACGGGCACGCACGATCACTTCGCTCGGCACCCCGGCCAACTGTGCAACCGCCAGGCCATAGCTCTGGCTGGCAGGCCCAGGCAGAACGTGGTGCAGGAACACGATGCGTTCGTTGTGCTCGGTGGCATTGAGGTGCACGTTGGCTACTAGCGGCTGGGCTTCCGGCAGCACCGTCAGCTCGAAATAGTGCGTGGCGAACAGTGTATAGGCCCGCAGTTGTGCCAGACGCTCGGCCGCGGCCCACGCCAGGGACAGGCCGTCGAAGGTGCTGGTGCCGCGACCGACTTCGTCCATCAGCACCAGGCTGCGCTCGGTGGCGTTGTGCAGGATGTTCGCGGTTTCGCTCATTTCGACCATGAAGGTCGAACGCCCGCCCGCCAGGTCGTCGCTGGAACCGATCCGGGTGAAGATCCGGTCGACCAGGGACAATTCGCAACTGGCCGCCGGCACGAAGCTACCGATGTGCGCCAGCAGCACGATCAACGCGGTCTGGCGCAKRTAGGTGGATTTACCGCCCATGTTCGGACCGGTGATCACCAGCATGCGGGTGCTGTCATCGAGGCTCAGGTCGTTGGCCACGAACGGTGTGGTGAGTACTTGCTCGACCACCGGGTGACGACCCTGGCTGATGCGCATGCATGGCTCGCTGACGAAGCGCGGGCAGTTCAGGTCCAGATTCAGTGCACGCTCGGCGAGGTTGCTCAGCACGTCCAGCTCGGCCAGTGCGGCAGCGGTGTCCTGCAAGGGCGGCAATTGAGCGATCAGGTCTTCGAGCAGTGCTTCGTAGAGCATCTTCTCGCGCGCCAGGGCACGGCTCTTGGCCGACAGCGCCTTGTCTTCGAACGCTTTCAGTTCCGGGGTGATGAAGCGCTCGGCACCCTTGAGGGTCTGGCGACGGATATAGTCTGCCGGTGCCGATTCGGCCTGCTTGCTCGGCAACTCAATGAAGTAACCGTGAATGCGGTTGTAACCCACTTTCAGGTTGGCCAGGCCGGTGCGGGCCTTCTCCCGGGCTTCCAGATCGATCAGGAACTGCCCGGCGTTTTCGCTGAGCGATTGCAGCTCGTCGAGTTCGCTGTCGTAACCGGTTTTCAACACGCCGCCGTCACGGATCACCGCTGGCGGGTTGTCGATGATGGCTTTTTCCAGCAGCGCCGCGAGTTCCGGATAGGTGCTGGTGGTCGTCGCCAATTGCATGATGTGCGGAGCTTCAAGCTCGGCCATCGCCACCTGCAACTCTGGCAGTGCGCCGAGGGCATCGCGCAGGCGCGCCAGGTCACGAGGACGGGCATTGCGCAGGCCGATCCGCGCCAGAATCCGCTCGATGTCGCCGATTTCCTTGAGCTGCGGCTGCAATTTCTCGAAACGATAACGGTCCAGCAGGCAGGTGATCGACGTCTGGCGTGCCAGTAGTACCGTCAAATCCCGCAGCGGACGGTTCAGCCAGCGGGTCAGCAAACGGCTGCCCATGGCGGTCTGGCAGCGGTCGACCACCGATTGCAACGTGTTGTCGCGACCACCGGCCAGGTTGGTATCCAGTTCCAGGTTGCGCCGGCTGGCGCCGTCCAGCACCACGGTGTCGTCCAGGCGTTCATGACGCAGGCTGCGCAAATGCGGCAGGGCGGTGCGCTGGGTTTCCTTGGCGTAGCTGAGCAGGCAGCCAGCAGCGCCGATGGCCAGGGTCAGGTTCTCGCAGCCGAAGCCTTTCAGGTCCTGAGTGGAAAACTGCTGGCAAAGACTTTTCAGCGCCGAGTCGCGCTCGAAATCCCACGGCGCACGGCGACGAACCCCACGGCGTTTTTCCGCCGGCAAATCCTTCGGCCAGTCATCCGGGATCATCAGCTCCACCGGGTTGACCCGCTCCAGTTCCGCCAGCAGGTTTTCCCAGCCTTTGATCTCCAGCACCGTGAAGTTGCCGCTGGTGATATCGAGCACAGCCAGGCCGAACAGACGCTCGTCACCCAGCACCGCCGCGATCAGGTTGTCCCGGCGCTCATCCAGCAGGGCTTCATCGCTGACCGTGCCGGGCGTGATGATCCGCACCACCTGACGATCCACCGGCCCTTTGCTGGTGGCCGGGTCGCCGACCTGCTCACAGATCACCACCGATTCGCCGAGCTTCACCAGTTTCGCCAGGTAACCTTCCGCAGCGTGGTAAGGAATCCCACACATCGGAATCGCCTGACCCGCCGATTGCCCACGAGCCGTCAGGGTGATGTCCAGCAACTTGGCGGCCTTCTTCGCGTCTTCATAGAAGATCTCGTAGAAGTCGCCCATGCGATAGAACATCAGCTGGTCGGGGTGCTGGTTCTTCAGGCGCCAGTATTGCTGCATCATTGGCGTGTGGGAGGACAGATCGGAAATTGCTTTATTCATCAGATGGTTGGGCGGCTATATTGAAATTTGTGGGGCAAAAATGGGGCAAAAGAAATAGACATGCGCTTTGTTAACGGCGCTGCCATTCTGAGCTACAGTTGAGGAAAGGTTACCACGGCAGGCTATCTGTAGGTCCTCACATGAGGCGGAATGGCGTTGGTCGGGTGCAGGCGTAAGCCATTGACTATCAGTGGTGCGGTGCGTAAATTTCGCAACGTTGCGCGCTTGGAAAATGTTTACCCTGGCCCATTTTTTTCGCTACGTGAGCCAAGGTAAGCATTTTAATCGGTCTGTGGCGCGTCATGCGTAGCCAAGAGACTGTGGCAAAGGATAGCCGTTACAGGAGGACTTTATGTCCGTTCCGAATAGCAAAGGTGAAGAGATCACCGCTCGTATCGAGGCCCTCTCGAAACGTTCCGAAGTAACCCCGTTCGAAGTGCGTTCACTGAAAAAAGATATCGAGAAGTTGATATCGGTTAACGCAGCTGAAGCATACATGTTGGGTGGGATGCTGGCTGCAATAACGGGGGATTATGCTGAGTCTAAAGAGCTTCATGAAAAGTCTTTGCGTCTAGTTGCTGATGTCGTTGGTTACTTTAACTTCGGTGTCTCAATGAAGACTGTAGGTGATTTGACTTTGGCAAAGAAAATGTTTGATAAGACTTCCGAGCTCGTTCCTGGTGATCAAGAACTTCTCGTTCATCGCTTGCAGACGATGGCATTTTTGCTTGATTATAATACTCTCGACTCGATAGTTGCGGATTTCAAGAAGGCAAATTCAACATTTGACATAGAAGCGCTTAAGGCGGTCCAAGATGCTCGAGAGTTTATTGGGCGAGTTGGTGAACACGGTATTTCCTTAGAACAAATTAGTAAGGTTGGGCTTCATATTGAACATGCCTTGATGAGGCATGGGTTAAGTACTACGCATATGGTCGAAAAGGTTTCGAGCTTTGACGGTGTTAGTCATATATATATAGAGCTTAACGTTGATGCGAATAGTGCAAGCCAATTGGTGGAAGTGAATGAGTATCTGATGGATCTGATTCTTGAGGATTCGGCTATTGTAGATTGGGATAAGATCGTGGTTAACGTTGTTCGGCGCGAGCATATGCAGGCGAGTGCAAATGTAGAACACAGTGCCGCGTAAAAGGGAGCATTTATGAGCGTTGTATATAGGGATTTTCTCAGCGAAGCTAAAGATTTTCTTTCCGCCTCGCCGATTTCAGAGATACGTGTTAGAAGTTGTATTTCGCGCGGTTACTATGCTCTTTACCACTCGGCGTTGAGTCACGCTAATGGTATTCATGTGCCTCCAATCAGTAGCCATTCTGGGCCTGTTCATAAGAATTTAAGAGCCTTCTATATTGATAATCTCTATTCAGATAAAGCCCTTCAATCAAAAATGAAGCGCGTGGGGTACTCCCTGAAAGTGTTGCACGAATCACGATGCAAGGCGGACTATGATCTTGTTTCGCACCTGTCATCTATGGAAGGTGATGCTTTCGTACAGCGTTGCGAGCTAGCCATTGAGCTAGTAGAGGCTCTTGAGGCTAGCAAAGCTGCTTGAGATTTAGCCTTTCTATTGTTTTCTAGATAGTCCCCAGCTCTTTTGGGGACTTATAGCCCCTCCATTTCGCATGCGCCCTCCTACTAACATATCGAGATGTTTATGCCCTGTTGTTTCGCAATGAGGGCTAAGTTTTCGCGGGCGGTCAGACACCAACACGCATAGGCGTGCCGCGTCTGATAAGGTCGACGGGGGGGAATTTCCGAACGCTTCTGGACGACAGCCCACTTGGTGTTCCAGGATGGGGGGATATTCCAAAGGTTAATGATTTTATTTCTGGTTTGTGTTGTTGTTGATAGCAACGAGGTGACTGTTTCGTTGCGACTTTCGTAGCGGTTCATGTACACCTCGATCAGCCTTCCCGCTGTACAGAAGGTACGTTGGCTGCAGCAAAGCTTCGTGCTATGAATACGCCATCAAGATTTCAGGTAGGGTTTTCTGTGAAAGACATTTTCGCTAGTCATTTCGCTTCGGACGACGAAAGGCGCAGCAAAATTTGGAGGGAGTGTTTCTTTGTTTTTGATACGAACGTTCTGACTTCAGTTTATAAACGCTCCGATCACGCTCGGGATGCATTTTATAAAATTGTGCGTTCCTTAGGAGATCGTCTGTGGATACCTTACCAAGTCGGGTTTGAGTTTTTAGATAACAGGGCGAAGATCGCTCATGATCAAGCGCAGCTTTATGCTGATGCGGCTGCGACATTGCAGTCATTTCTTGACAGCCTTGATGTCGCTACTCGTCATCCTTTTTTATCCAAAGAACTACATAACGATTTTGTTGATGTTTCACAAAGGGTGATTGATGAATTAGAAGATAAGATGGGGTTTCATCGTTCGAGACTGACTGATGATGACGTGAAGCTGGAAGTTGCCGAACTTTTATCGGGTAAGGTTGGGCGTAAGTATGATGAGGCAGAGCTGAGGCTTATCGTTAAGGAGGGTGAAGTTAGATATGCGAATCTAATACCTCCAGGCTTTCAGGATGTGAGTAAATATAAGAACTCCCCTGTGTTTGGTGAGGTCTGTAAGCGATATGGTGATCTGATAATTTGGAAGCAGGTAATAGAGAAGGCCAAAGAGTTGGGGCAACCAGTTATTATGGTTACAGAGGAGCAGAAAGAAGATTGGTGGGAAAAGTGTGGAGGTAGAATTATTGGGCCTCTGCCGCAGCTGATTGAGGAATTTAATATTGAGGCTGGTCAGGATTTCTATCTTTATAGCTATCACTCATTTTTGAATTATGCGAATGAATATCTTGAGCAGAATACATCTGTTGAGGTGATAGAGGAAGTTAGAGATGCTGCTATTATTGAAGAGGCTGCGGCTTCTGGTTCTCTAAGTGATTTGCCTTGGAATGTAGTCGATCCTCAAGACTCTGATCTGTTGACTCAGCAGATTATTAGCTGTCAGGAGCTTTTGAGGCAGGCGACAAGAGATAGGTTGCAGGCGCGAATTGGTATTAATAACGGCAATGCTAGAAAAACTCCCGAAGGTAAATCGAAAAATGCGATCTATCGAGCTCGGGAGCGTGCGGCGGAAGCGCGTATGGAAGACTTGAAACGAAAAATCAATGAGTTAGAGATGCTTGTTTTGGCTCAGTTTGATGAGGACGTGTCGCTGAATTACCCGCGTTCCTGACGGAGTTCAAATTGTTCCAAATGTGCTGGAGTTCCATGGGCGACTCGTCGTCCATCCACTTGGCATACACTTCAACGAGCATAGTGAAGTCTTTGTGGCCCATTTGCTTCGCGATAAATGCTAAATTTCCGCGAGCAGTTAAACACCAGCAGGCGTATGTATGGCGGGTCTGATACGGACGACGTGGGCGAATCCCCGAACGCTTTTGAATGGCTGCCCATTTCGTGTTCCAGGCCGTGGGGACAAACCAATGATTAATGATTTTTTTTCGGGCTTGTGTCGTTGGGGACAGCAGGGGGGTGACGGTTTCGATGCGGCTTTCGTGGCGATTCATGTACACCTCGATCTCGCGCGGTTCATGATCGGCCACCAACTCCATTAGAGTTTTGAAGGCCTCGACTGCTGGCGGCATCAGAAGTACTGCTCGGGGCTTTCCGGTCTTGGGTACTTTAAATGTCCCGTTCGCCGTGATTGCCCTGGTGATGTTGATCTGTCCAGCAGTCAGGTCGATATCTTCGACTGCTAGCGCGCACATCTCACCCGGACGAAGCCCCGTGAAAACCGCAATGGTGATCGCTGCAGAGTCCTGCGGATGTAGGCATCCTTTACTGAGCAGCTGTTCGAACTCGCCCTTAGTCAATGGATCTGGTTCGCGCCCGTTCATCGCGAATCGAATGCAGGCTGCAGACAGACCTTTGCGGCAGTACCCATTGTTTTCGCACCATGCCAAGAAACCCGAAAATGTAGCCAGGTAATGATTCGCCGTCGAAGGTGCCCGTGTAGAGATCAGTTGTGTTCTGAGGTGCTGGATATCTTCAGGTAAAAGAATCCCTGCCAGTCGGTCTGGCCCCAGTAGCTCGGTGCAGATATCCAGTGCATATCCATATTTCTCCTCGGTCATCGGGGTGATATCGACAGCCTTCAGCGGTTTGTAACGGTCCATTAGCGCGGCCAGGCGTTCGTCTTTTACATTGCTGTAGTTGGTCGCATTCTTCGAGTTGGGAAAGTGCCGGCTGTAATCAAAGCGACCTGTCTTGATCTCATGAGTGATCGCCGCCCTCAGTAGGGCGGCATGTTTGATGTTGGCTTTGGTGACCGGTAGGCCGAGGGATTCGCGGCATCGGACTCGCCGCCACATGAACACAACGCGGATGTTGCCGCCGTGTACTTCGATCCCTTTGTGTTTGGCCAACTCGTCTTCTAGGCCGCTTCCTGCGGTGCGCTTTCGGCCCACTTGTCGTACTCCGTCATATTGATTGCGATGCGACCGTCCGGCGTTTTGCGCCAGATCCGGCCTTGAGCCCATGTGCCGTTCTTCACTTTGTGGCGAATGGCGTCTTCGCTGTAGCCCGTGAGTTCTGAGGCACGGTTGATCATTACCCAGCGTGGAAGACTCATTGCTGTTGCTCCCCTGCGCGCCGTGCRATGCCCTCGGCTTGGCGCTGCTTGCTGCATCTTTGGTGGTTGCCGTGTGCCCGTGACTTTTCGCATTTGTCACAGATGACGTTCAGGTCGAGGGGCGGCATTTGTCCGTTGCGTATTCGGACTGTTCGGCGAAGGGCTGTCATGCCGCATCTTCCTGGGTTAGCGGTTCCAGAAAGCTCGCCATGGTCAGAGCCTTGTCGCGCAGGTAGAGTGAATCCCGTTCAAGCTTTTTACCGGTCTTAAAGGCACTGAATGTTTCGGCTGCGATTCGCAGTTTTTCGGCAATATCCAGCAAGGTCTGATGGTGTTCTTCACTGAGCGCTTTGCTGTCCCTGAGCCTTTTGCAATGCTGGGCAAGGTGCTGGTGATCGGCTCGTATGAACTGAAGGGACGCTTCAAGTTCGCGGATGGTTTTGGCGCTTTCGGCGCGTTGATTGTTGATACCTTCATCAATGCCTTCGATGCGGCCGTCAGCCAAGCCGCCTCGATAGCCGACCCAGTAGAGCAAGGCCGCCGCAATGATGATGCTGATCAGTGCGCAGATTTGAATTGCAGTCATGTGCTGTGTACCTCGGTAGAGCCCGCCGCCGGGATCGTTGGTGAGAGGCCGGCAGCGGGTTGTCGCTATGTGGGAGTAGTTACGCGCTGAAGGTGCCCAGGGTCAGGGTTGCGGCGCCGCCGACTTCTTTGGCGAGCGTCGTTTTGAATTCCTGGGCGATTTCTTCGACCTGCTGCTCTTCGCCCGCCCAGCGAAGTTTCAGGGTCGGTTTGTCATCGCCGGTTAGGATGCTGAGTTTCAGCGTGAACACGCGGGTAGCCAGACCGTCGTATGGGATCAGCGAGAAGTGCAGGGCTTCGACCCGAGTCTCTGCGCTGGCGGCTTCGATGCTGTCCATCGCGCTGCGGGCTGCGCCGAAGTTGTGCTCGCTGCTGGTCGCCGAACTTCGCGCCTCGATGGTGATATTGCGCACGCTGGCCACCGCAGCACTGATAGGCATGGTGCCGCCGCCTTCTTTCACGGCGACTAAGTTCAGGTGCCAGTCTTCGATCCATTCAGCCAGGTCGCGCTGACTGAGTCTCTTGCCGGCGATTTGCTGGAGGGCTTTGTAGGCTGCGGTCGGCTTGAGTTTCAGTGTCGCCACGTCATCCGCGTGACCCGGCGCTGCATCGGTTCCGAGGTTGAAAAAGACCTTGCAGCTCATGTCGTCCTGATCGACAAAGCCTCTGGCTGCTAGGCCCGTGCGAGAAATCGTGTATTCAGCGAAGTCGCGCAGACTGTTGGTGTACAGCGCGCCACGGAAGCGAGAGCGCAACGCCTGGTACTTTTCAAGGTTATGGATCTGAACATTGTCCGGCAGCGCAGTTACAGGGATGAGCGTTGCAGGTAGGGAGCTGGCTGCATGTGCTTGGGCGACAATGAGTTCGAGCGTGTCTTTAGCGAGTGGCATTGGTGCTTCCTTTTTGGTGAGAGGATTTGGTGCTGTGTTTTGGTGGTTCTTTTAGCGGGGGGTTACCGGCGTGTCTTCGCTCTTGAAGAGTTGCGAAGTCGGGTCGTTCTGGAACAGCGTCAGCCCTTGAGGTGTGAGGTACAGCGGCGTGTCCAGAGTTGAGTCTTCGCGCAACTTGCCGCGTTTGGTGGGCTGGGCGAAGTCGAGGGTATGGCTGACGGCAACCTGATTGCTCTGGCCGATCTGCTTCATCTTCAACTTGATCGTGACTTCGCCTGCCTTGCCGTAGTCGATGACGCCTGCTGCGACGTTCGATAGTGCTTGGCCGATCTGCTGGGAGAAGACGCCGGCGTTCAGCGAGTTGAAGAAATCGTTCGTGTCTGTGGCTTTCATGTGCTGTGTCTCATTGAGTGGGAGGCGCCTCTGGACGGCAGGGGCCACCGATGAATTAGGCTGCTTCCTTCGTCGCTTGGGCGTCGAGGAAGGCGGCCAGGTCGTGCAGATACACCACTGGTTTGGCGCGAGCCGAGCAGTGGTGGCGCTTCACGACCAACTGAATACGTCCAGCCTTGATCTCGCTCAGCAGGTAGCGATCGGTTCGAATGTGCGTGAAGTACTGTTCACGTACCGCCGTCAAGGATGGGCAGGGGGTGGTGAACTGTTTGCGAAGTTGGTCAAGGGTGTTGCTCATGCGGCGACCTCCCCGAACCCTTCCGATGGGGGCGCCAACTTGAGGCGGATCAATTCAGCAAGGCCTTCTTTGCTTTTACCCATGGCGGCGGCGCAGATCCGGCCTTTTGCGTCAGCGATCACGGCGCCAAAAGGGTATTCGGGTGAGTTGGTTGGAGTGACGTAGGCCACCTGACCGTCTTGAATCACGTTGTTGACGTAGCGGAATACCTCGGCCAGTTCGGTGCTCAGAACCGGCATGCTTTCCAGCAGTTGGACCGCTTCGGTTGAGGCTCCGATCAGCGTGGCGCGGCTGACGACGCCGGGGCAGTTGAGATAGATCGGGATCAACTTCAGGGCGCCGAGGGCTTGGGTGTAAGCGTTGGATCGATTGGTTTTCATGCAGTGGCGTCCTTCTTTGTGATGGTGATTCCCAGTCTCTTGGCCAGCCAATCAACCCCTGCTTCTTTCACCATGACCACGGCGTAGTGGCGGTATTTGTTGATGGAGGGGATCAAGGTGCTGCGTGGGTCCGAGTACAGATAGCCCCGATCACGGTGCTGGCTGGCAAGGTCGCCACGGGTGTTCAAAATGCCCAACTCCCGCAACCTGTTGCGGAAGGCGCGGGGCTTGAGGCCGAGCACTGCGGCGGTTTCGTCCAGGGTGCGGTTCATTGCGCTGTCCTTAGGCTGCGAGCAGTTTTCGAACGCTGTTAAGCAGGACTTGCGACTCGTCCAACATTTGCTGAATTTGCGCTGCGCTACTGGGTTGCTCGGCGGCTGGTGCGGGTTGTGCCGACTCAATGCGACCGTTCGCAATGTCTTGGATGAAGTCCCGCAAGTGCAGGTGGTTGGCTCGGTCTGAACGCTTGAGGGTCAGTTCGCCCGTGTGACCGCCAAGGTCAACGCTGATGACTGCGCTCTCGTCGGTGAGCTCGACTTCAAAGCTCGCGTGGATGGTTTGCTCTGGTCGTTGAAGAGGGCAGACGGCGGAACCCCCAACCTGCAGCATGTGGTGCAGCAGCTCTTGTTTTGGGAGCGGAATGAGATAGCTGTTCATGCTGCATCACCTCCGAACGGCCAGGTGCCGTCATCGGCTGCGACAGTGTCGAAGGGCTTGATTGCCGCGGTGTGACCTTTGGGGCTGGTGATGACCAGAAGCCCTGTGTGGCGCTGAATAGCTTCCACGGCGGCGGGGCTGAAGCATGCCGATGGGTGCAGATAGACTGGGCAACAGGTGTTGCTGTGCTGTGTGGTTTGCATGTCTCGTACTCTGGTGAGAGGGATACGGGACAAACAATACAAATTCGTATCGTTTAGGTCAATGCGTTTGGGTATTGATTTTGTGTTAAAGGAAGAAAACCCGCCAATGAGGCGGGCTCTTAATGCGTCTGCGTTAGAAAATTTCGAGTTTTGAGATTACGACGCCGCAAATCATCGCATCAGGAGGCAGCTGAATAATGGGTTCAGGCCAGGAGGGATTTAATGGCTTGAGGAACTGTCGTGTTCCCTCCATAACCAATTGCTTGAACGTTGCGTCTTCGCTATCGGTCAGCTTCACGATTACGAGAGAACCGTTTTCGGCGTCTTTCGCTGGGTCGACGTAGATGATATCGCCATCGCGAAATGATCTTCGTTCATGTGGATTGAACATAGATAGCCCGCGGACTCGTAGGGCATACGTCTTTTTGCTGTGCGAGACTGCACAGGGCAGCCAGAGCTCGGCGTCATCTAGGTCCATGACGTCTATCGCTTCACACCACGCCCCTGCTTGAACCCAAGATATCAACGGCACTAGACCTTTAATGGCGGGACCTGGCTCGACGTTAGATTCGCCAAGGCCGGTAGGTATCCCATTTTTAAGAAACATGGCAGCGGTGGTCCCGGTCCAAAGCCAATCCACGCCCACCGAAAGCGCCTTTGCAATTTTTTCGACGTTTGCTTGCCTAGGGCTTAGCGACTCGCCGGTAATTATTCTGTGAATGGTTGGTTGGGGAACTCCCGATCTTCTACCTAACTCACCCTCCGAAAGCTGGAGTTCTGCCATTCGCTGTGCAATGCGTTTGCCTATCACTTCAGACCCTCTGATTCGAAAACGTATTGCAAGTGTATTGCGCGCATCGATACGGTTGCGTATTATCTGATCAATGCGAAAGCGCATTGGTGAATCAAATGACTATTCAGAAAATGCTGAACGTACTTTTAGGGCTTGGTTTTTCGCAGCGAGCAATCGCTGACAAGGTCGGCACAACACAACCCACGATCTATCGGGCGAGTAAGGGCGCAGATGTTCGATATGAAACCGGAAAAGCTATCGAGCGATTTTACGAGCAGGAAAAAGATAGTGTAGAGCGCAAGAGCGCCGCTTAAAGGGTGCCGGGCTGGGGCCTCTCACCAAAGATCCCCCAGCCCAGCTACGACGACACACAGCACATGTACATCGGTCGTGGTTGTAGGATAGGGGTTGCCCTGAACTATGGCTAGACCGTAAACGGGGGATTTACGGTTATGAGTCGCACAGATCTTTTGCCGGACGCTGGTCCGGTCCTTCCACTACGTCAGGCGATTTATCGCGCTGGCCGTGACTACAAGGGCGGAATCACCGCCCTTGCCTTTGACATGGTTTTGGACAACGACACACTCCAGAAGAAACTTAAGCTCGATGAAGAGCGCCGTTGGTTGAATCCTGATGAACTTGAGGACGTGATCAGGCTAACCGGCGACTCGCGTTTACTCGACGCATTGATGCGTCCGGCCGGTGCGGTCTGGTACCGCCCGGTACCGGTACGGGCAACACGCGAGGCGCTGAAAGCTGTAGGCAAGTTGCTCGGCGAGACGGGTGAGTTTGTGGCCGCGATGCACGATGGTGCGGCCGATAACGTCTGGGAGCTTCATGAAGTCTTGGACCTCGAAAAGCAGGGCATGGATGTGATTCGCGAAATCCTCGGCATCATGGCGGGTGCCCGTCAGGCGATGGAGGATCGCATCAATGGCTGATGAAATTGATCGCGCTAACGATCTGGCGCAATACCAACTCGACGTTGCCCTTCATCGCAGTCGGCGTGTGCCACGAAGCCGCGTCAGTGCGCAATTCTGCGAGGATTGCGACGAACCTATCCCGTTACTTCGACAGCAGACGATTGAGGGTTGCGAAACCTGCGTTGACTGCCAAGGGTTGCGGGAGGCCCGGCGATGAGTGAAGCGGCCAAAGGACTAGCCATCGCCACATGGGCAAAGCGTTACATCAATACTTTCAACCTCGCCTTGGTTTCCATTGAGCCAGGTGAAAAGGCCCCAAAGGGTATGGGGTGGAACAAGCCAGGCGGCTRCTTCACTGACGCCGCCGCAGCTGAAACATTCTGGCAACGAAACCCGCACCACAATCTCGGTGTTGTGCTCGGGCCTAGCCGTGTCTGCTCGTTGGATGTCGACGATGTTCAGTGGACGCGGCATGTGCTGTATGAGCTTCTGGGTGTCGATCTGGATGCCATGGCGGTGGTGTATCCGACCATTGTCGGTAACCCCGCGCGCTTCCGGGTGCTGTTCAAACTGCCGGATGGCGTTGAGCTGACCCGGCACTCTCTTTCCTGGCCGAATGAAAAAGACCCTGATGGCTCGATTCACAAAGGGCTGATGGATAAGGCCAAGGCTGYGAAACAGCAGGGCGATGTTGCCGGTGAAGCTGCGGCACGTGCGGAAGCCGATGAGTACAAACGCTTTACGGTGTTTGAGCTGCGTGCTGGCCTGGTGCAGGACGTGTTCCCGCCGTCGATTCATCCCGGTACGGGCCAGCCCTACACCTGGAAAACTCCACCGAGCGCCACGGACGGAATGCCGACGCTGACCGCCGACTTGCTGACCATCTGGAAAAACTGGGACTTCTTCAAGCGCGATGCCGAAGCGGCGTGCCCGTGGGCGATCAAGCCCACAACGCCTCCGGTGAAGGTTAGCAAACGTCCAGCACCGGCCAGCGGTAAGTCTCCATCGGTAATTGATGAGTTCAACCGCTGCCATGATGTCGAAGAGCTTCTGCGTACCCACGGCTATATCAAACGGGGCAGTAAGTGGCTTTACCCTCAGAGCAGTACCGGCCTGCCGGGAGTGACGATCAGCGAAGAAGGCAAGGTCTACTCGCACCACGGTGCCGATCCGCTCGCGAACGGGCATCAGAATGATGCGTTCGAAGTGTTCTGTTTACTCGAGCACGGGGGTGATCAGTCGAAGGCAGTGAAGGACGCTGCGCGCATGTTGGGTATGCAGCGTTCCTCCCGACCAGATCCGGGTGATCTTCCCCCGACCCCATCCAGTGATTCGAGCGGGCCGAACCCTACTGATGCCAACGCGACCAGCGAGGCCGCTCCTGCCTCTGACGGGGGGGCGGGGGAGGTAATGACGATTGACCATTTGCTTCGTCGTTTCGCTTTGGTCGAGGGGACTACACACGTCTGGGACTGCGACCAGTCGCGGGTGATGAAGAAGTCTGCGTTCGAAGCTCGGGTTGGCAAACCGCTGGCCAAAGCTTGGTTGGATGACACGGGCAAACGGTTGATCTCTGATGATCACGTCCGCGACATCGAACAGGCTCGACGCATGGCGGGAAAAAAAGGCGGTGCCTTGGGCATGCCGCCGACCGATCGCTATGTGTACATCGATGGCACCAAAGACGTTTGGGACCGGGAGAAGAAGCGACGCGTTGCCGAAGGCGCGGTGAAGATGGCGCTGGGTGACACCTATCCGCTGTGGTTGAACAGCAGCGAGCGGCGCACGGTAGACGTCGAACATATCGTGTTTGACCCGACCATGACCAAAGATCCGGCGGTGTACATCAACACCTTTGATGGCCTGCCGCTGGAGCCGGTGCGTGATGACGAAGCCTGCGCCAACCTGCGTTGGTTGATTTCGTTCTTGTGCAATCACGACGACGCCGCTGCCAGTTGGCTGATTCGTTGGCTGGCGTATCCGCTACAGCACCTGGGCGCCAAGATGGACACCGCCGTGCTCATGCACTCGATCATGGAGGGGTCGGGTAAGAGTCTTCTGTTTGCTGATGCACTCGGCATGCTTTACGGGCAATACGCCGCGACGGTCGGCCAGACTCAGCTGGAAAGCAATTTCAACGCTTGGCAAAGCCGCAAGCTGTGGTCGGTGTTCGAAGAGGTGGTCAGCCGTGATCAGCGGTACAACCAGGTGGGCAAGATCAAGCACCTGATCACTGGCAAAACGGTGCGGATGGAATCGAAGTTCATCAATGGCTGGGAAGAAGCCAACCATATGAATGCGGTGTTCCTGAGCAACGAGATTCTTCCCTGGCCTATCAGCGACAGTGACCGGCGAATGTTGGTGATGTGGCCAATGGAAACCTTGCCGGTCGAGCGGCAAAAGGCGATCGGACGGGAGCTGGAACAGGGCGGAGTTACGGCGCTGTACGGCTGGTTGTTGTCGATCGATCTGGGCGACTTCAATCAACGAACGCGGCCGCCCTCGACTGATGCACGTGAGCGCTTGGTTGCCTTGAGTCGGGCTGGCTGGCAAACGTTTCTGCATCTTTGGAAGTACAGCGAGTTGGGTCAAGGCCTTTGGGGGCCGTGTCTGTCGACCGATCTCTATTCGCTGTTCCTCGAATGGTGTCAGCGCAATAAAGAACACGTGATGAGTCAGACGAAATTCTCGCTGTTCATCAGTTCCGAGGTGGATAAAACGCGTGCCATACCTTGGACCGATGGCAATAACCGTCGCTTTGGCGCGTTCTTCTTTCCTGTTGATCCGGATGCTTCCCCACCCCCATCACTGAAGGCGGCCGAACTGGGCAAGCAGGTGGAACACTGGCGGGCCAAGGCGAAGCTGGCAGGCTGGCATGTGGACAGTTGGGACCACATCAAGGCGGCTGCCGCATGACTGTCCCTAAAAATGTGTTGGGTGTGTCGGGTGTGTGTCGGGTTGATTTTGAAGACCCCACACAATTTCAGGCCTTGAATAACGTGGGTTTGCGGGTGTTGTGTGGGGTGTGTTGGGTTTTGTGTCGCGCACGCGCATGCATGACGTTATTTGAATCGATAGCAAGGGTAAGAATTTTTTCTTATGCGAAGACAGATAAACCCAACAAACCCAACACACTCAACTCAAGGTCGATAAACGTATTGAATTTAAAGGGATTTATTTGTGTTGGCTTTGTGTCGGGTTGTGGTTTTTCTGTGTTGGGTTCGGTATTTCGGGGGGAAGGTCAATGATTGAGGCGATGGAGCTTTTGCTGAAACATTGGGGCGAGCAGTGCCGAAAGAACGGCGAGGCCGGTGGCATGGGCAGCCCGATGGCAACGATCATGGAGTGGGGCGGATGCGCGCCACGCGGCACTCCCGGATCTCGGATCATTCTTGGTGCTGGTGCGGGACCTGATGCTGTTGCTCAGGAAGTCGGCGCAGCACTTTCCGAGATCGCCCGACAAGATGGACGGGGTGAAAGGCTGCAGCGGTTGGCGGTCTTGCGTTATGGCGACGACCCGGCACCGACCTGGATTTCGCAGATGCATGAACTGGGGTATGTGTCCAAAGCGAAGCAAACCTATTACGACCTGGTGCACAGTCTTCATGTGCGACTCTTTGAGGTGCTGGCCGAGCGCAAAGATGCACGTAAATGGCTTACCGCTGGTCGGGGTGTTTTGCCTCAAAGTCTCCTCAAAGTTGCGTCAAAGTTGCGTCGAGTCGGTTAACCGAAAATGGCCTCTTTTCGGTTCCGTACTCAGGGGGTAAAAAGTCACCACGATATGGATTTTGCGCCTTGGCGCTTCCCCCGAGCACGTGCTGTGCACTTCGTCCTGGCATATGCCGCGACACTGAAAACCCTGCCCACCGGCGGGGTTTTCTTTTTTGTGTTCGGCATGCTCCTTCACTTGAGGCACAACATGACAAATGAGCAGCAAGCGCTGGCAGAGATGCCGATCTGGTTAGTGATCGTCCTGGCTTTGGTCGGCGGCGTTTCGGGTGAAATGTGGCGAGCAGACAAAGACGGCGCGCGGGGCTGGGCGTTGATGCGCCGGCTGGCGTTGCGGTCCGGTGCCTGCATTGTCTGCGGCGTGTCGGCGATGATGCTGATGATCGCGGCGGGCATGTCGATCTGGACGGCGGGCGCCTTGGGTTGCCTGACGGCGATGGCGGGCGCCGATGTTGCCATCGGCCTTTACGAACGCTGGGCCGCCAAGCGGTTGGGCGTCTGCGAAGTCCCGCCAGCCGGTGGCGAGCAGGGATGATGCACCGATCTGGGGCGGCGAAAACCGCCGGGGACCCTAGGGGTATCTGAAGGACACGGGGTCGGAAACCCGCGGGAAAGCRTTAGCGGCAACGTCCCCAGCTTACTGAAATTCAATCCATTGAAATTGAAAGGTTTGCATTGAAAAGCCGTTGAAAAGGAGGGCTTTATGACAGATCCAATTTACCTGTCAAAGAGCGCGTTCGCGGCTCGCATCGGCAGGACGCCGAGTTACATCACCTGGTTGAAAGACAACAACCGTTTGGTGCTTTCACCGAACGGCAAACAGGTCGACGTGCTGGCGACGGAAGCCCTGATTCAGGAAACCGCTGACCCGAGCAAGGCCGCTGTCGCGGCTCGCCATCAGCAGGATCGGATTCAGCGCGACGTTTACAGCCAACTGTCCACTTCGGTCGAGCCGACGCCTACGGCTGCGCCGCCGCAGCTTGTTGGGGGAGATGGTAGACAGCCTGACTTCCAAAAGGCCCGCGCTTTGCGCGAACACAACATGGCCAAGTTGGCTGAGATCGAATTGCACAAGGCCCAGGGGTCGTTGGTTGCCAAGGACGCGGTCGAAACCGGTGCCTACAACGCCGGCCGATTGCTGCGTGACCAGTTGTTCGGGCCGTTGCCGCAACTGTCCCATGACCTTGCGGCCATGACGGACCCCTGGCTGATCGAAAAACACCTGACGGCAACATTCCGTCGAACGCTGGAAGAGGCCGAGCGCCTGTCTTCAGCGGACCTTGAGCACGCCATGACACCGAGTTAATCCCATGCACACGGAATTTCCTGACGGTGCAAAGGTGTACCGTGAGGCCTATTTCCGTGGACTGCGCCCTGACCCCGACCTCTGGATCGACGAGTGGGCCGACGAGTTCATGCGGATCCCGCGAGATACCGGCGCACCTGAGCCCGGCCAGTACCGCACCTCACGGACACCCTACGCCCGCGAGCCTATGCGCTGCCTGTCACCGGCTCACCCCTGCAGACGCGTGGTCACCATGGTGGCTTCGCAGTTGATGAAAACCCAGATCGCCTTGAACTGGATGGGCGGCCTGATCCACATGGCACCGTCCAACATCCTGGCGCTGTTGCCCAGCCTGGGCCTGGCGAAACGTGTCTCGGGGCGGATCAGCAAGACGATCAAGGCCACCCCGGCGCTGCGTGAACGCGTAGCGGCCAGCCGCTCACGTGATACGCGCAACACCATGGACACCAAGGAGTTCGAAGGCGGCTCGCTGTATGTCACCACTGCCGGCTCAGCGGCCAACTTGTCGGAACTGTCGGCGCGCTACATCTACGGTGATGAGGTCGATCGCTGGGAAAATGATGTCGGCCAAGAAGGTGATCCGATCGGCCTGGCAGAAACCCGGGCGACCAACTTTGGGCGCAACGCGAAGATCTATTTTTCCAGCTCGCCAACAATCAAGGGCGCCTCGCGCATCGCCGATCTGTTCGACTCCAGCGACCAGCGTCACTACTACGTGCCATGTCCGACCTGCGGCCACATGCAGGTGCTGGAGTGGGAGCGGCTGCATTACAACAAGGATTACAGCACCGTGCATTACGAGTGCGCGGGAGCTGATTGCGATGTGCTGATCGAGGAACACCACAAGAGCGACATGCTGACCCGGGGTGAATGGCGGGCACACGCAGAGGGTGACGGCGAGACGGTTGGTTTCCACCTGAACGCCCTCTACTCACCGACCGGCTGGATGAGCTGGCGCACGCTGGCCAAGGATTTTGAAGAGGCCAAAAAGGCCCAGTCCCAAGGTGACATGGGGCTGATGCAGGTGTTCTACAACACTCGTCTGGCCAAAGTCTGGGACAGCGCGCAGGAGCAAACCAAGGCCGAAGTGCTGATCGCTCGGGCGCGGTTGGAAACCTATACCCTCGGTACGATGCCGGCCGGTGTACTGATGCTGACCGGTGCCGTTGACGTCCAGGCCAACCGCCTGGAATTGATGGTGATGGGCTTCGGTGTCGGCATGGAGCGCTGGGTGGTTGACCATCAGGTGATCTGGGGCGACCCAGCGGACGAACGCACCTGGGCGGTGCTGGATGAAAAACTCAAGGCGCGTTACCGGCACCCCTGTGGCGTCGGCTTGGCGATCCTCGCCACCGGCGTCGACTCCGGCGGTCATCACACTGACGAGGTGTACCAGTTCTGCCGTGTTCGCCGCTGGCGCAACATCTTCGCTATCAAGGGCGCGAGCAAGCCTGGCCGGCCGGTCATTGCTCAGCGGCCGTCCATGGTCGACGTGACCTGGAGGGGCCAGACCGAACGCAACGGCGCCGAACTGTGGTTCGTCGGCACCGACACCGCCAAGGACTGGATCTACAACCGTTATCCGTTCCCGGACGGGCCGGGTTCACTGCACTTTGCCAATGACCTGCCGGACGAGTTCTTCGCCCAGTGTGTCGCCGAGCGCAAGGTGGCCCGCTACATCCGGGGTCACAAGCGTATCGAGTGGGTCAAGGGCAAGGCCGAGCGCAACGAAGCACTCGACCTCATGGTGTACTGCCTGGCCATGGCGCATTACCTCGGCATCAACCGCTACCAGGAACACGACTGGGAGCGGGTGCGGCAGGCATTGGCCCAGTCCGGCCTGTTTGACGATGCCTTGGGCATTAAGCCTGTTCAGGGTGAGCGTGTCGATGAAGACGAAACACCCGCGCCTGCGGCCGTAAGACAAGCTCAACCCGCGCCACCACCCACTGCCCCGGTCGTGCACACACGACCCACAGCATCGCCACCTCAACGCCGCAGTTCCACCAGCGGTTATCTGAAGAGACGCTGATATGTCCTTTACCCAGAAACACCTCGACGCCATCGAGCGCGCCATCGCACGCGGTGAAAAAACCGTGCGCTACAGCGACCGCACGGTCGAGTACCGCACGGTTGATGAACTGCTGCGGGCACGCGAAGAAATTCGCAGTTCGTTGACCAGCGCCGCCGGCCCCCGTTCGCGGGTCGTGCGGCTCAGTCATGGAGGCAAGGGAATCTGATGGCTCGACAATTTCCGGCGCTGTCTCGTAGCGGATTCTTGCTGCCATCGAACATCAAGGCCAGCTACGAAGGCGCTGGGGAGGGTCGCCGATCTGCCAGTTGGGACGCCACCGACAACGGCATCAACAGCATCAACACCCCGGCGCTGCGCAACCTGCGTGCCCGTTCGCGGGCAGCGGTGCGTAATGACCCGTACGCGGCCAACGCGATCAACAAACGGGTCAGCAATCTGATTGGTACCGGCATCACACCGCGACCAAAAATCAAGGACGAAGCACTGCGCAATCTGCTGCAGGAGCTCTGGGAGGATTGGGTCGAGGAGTCAGACGCTGACGGCCTGTGCGACTTCTACGGTCAGCAGGCGCTGGTGGCCCGTACTGTCGAAACGGCGGGTGAGTGTTTTGTGCGGTTGCGTCCACGTGGTTTGGACGAAGGTCTGGTGGTGCCGCTGCAGCTGCAAACGCTGGCACCCGAGTTCGTGCCGCACGACAAGTTCGAGACCACCCGCGACGGCAATATCATCCGCGCCGGGATCGAGTTCAACCCGGCCGGAAAGCGCGTGGCTTACTGGATGTACCGCTCGCACCCGCGTGATGCATCGTCGCTCAACAGCGGCTACAACCAACTGGTGCGGGTGCCGGCCAGCCAGGTGCTGCACATCTTCGAGCCGCTGGAGCCTGGTCAGTTGCGCGGCGTGCCACGCATGTCGCCGGTGCTTAAACGACTGCGCAGTCTGGACAACTACGATGACGCGGTGCTGTTTCGGCAGGAAGTGTCCAACCTGTTTGCCGGCTTCATCAAGCGGCCTTCGCAGGACATGGGACAGCAACCGCGTGACCCGGTCACTGGCCAGCTGATCACCGCTGACCGCGACGGCTTCACGCCCATGGTCGCGCTGGAGCCGGGCACCATGCAGGAGCTGGGGGCAGGGGAGGAGGTCGAATTCTCCAAGCCACCGGACGCCGGCAACAACTACCCGGACTTCATGCGTCAGCAATTGATGGCCGCAGCGGCGGGTACTGACACGCCGTACGAGATCCTCACTGGCGACATGAAAGGTATCAATGACCGGGCGCTGCGGGTCGTACTCAATGAGTTCCGGCGCCGCCTGGAGCAGCTGCAATTCAACGTCTACATCCACCAGCTCTGCCGCCCGGTTCGCGCCGCGTGGCTGGACATGGCGGTGTTGGCTGGGGTGATTGAATTGACGGACTACGCCAAACGCCGCCGCGAATTTCTGCGCACGCGCTGGGTGCCGCAAGGCTGGGCCTACATCCAGCCGGTGCAGGACGTCCAGGCGCGCATGCTGGAGGTCAATGCCGGGTTTGGCTCGCGCAGTGAGATGTGTCTGCGTACCGGCTACGACGCCGAAACGGTCGATGCGGAAAACGCCGCCGACGCTCAACGCGCCCGTGACTTGGGCCTCAATTACCGAACCCTCGTCGAGGTCGATGTTCAACACGACGACCAGGAGAAACCATGAAACTGCTTTCCCCCCTGAAGATTTTCAACAAGCTGGAGGGTCAACTGCCGATCCAGGACAAGCACTGGTACA
Source organism: Pseudomonas sp. 05N433 (assembly GCF_056396925.1). Lineage (NCBI taxonomy): Bacteria > Pseudomonadati > Pseudomonadota > Gammaproteobacteria > Pseudomonadales > Pseudomonadaceae > Pseudomonas > Pseudomonas sp. 05N433. The sequence continues at coordinate 82,775 of NZ_JBFTML010000002.1, forward strand.
GCCTGAAGGCCAGCGGCGAAGCCGAGCAGCGCACCATCGAGGTCTACGTCTACGGCGAGATCGGCACCTGGGGCATCACCGCCAATCAGTTCGTGCGCGACCTGGCGGCATTGGATGACGGCACCTCACCGATTGTCGTGGCCTTCAACAGCATCGGCGGCGACCTGTTCGATGGTCTGGCGATCCACAATGCCTTGTCGCGGTTGGGTGAACGCTGCACCGGCCGCGTTGATGCCTTGGCTGCCAGTGCTGCCAGCGTTGCCGTGTGTGGTGCGCACCGCGTGGTGGTCGCGGAAAACGCCATGTTGATGATCCACAACCCTTGGACCTACGCCTCGGGTGGTGCTGAAGATCTGCGCAAGGTGGCCACCGCGCTGGACCAGGCGCTGGAAGTGATTATCGCAGCCTACAAAGCCAAGGCGCCCGACGTCGACGAGGTCGAGCTGCGGCGCCTGGTCAATGCCGAAACCTGGCTCACGGCTCGCGAAGCCGTCGCCTTGGGATTGGCCGACGAGGTGGGTGATGGTGTGCAGATCAAGGCCTGTCTGGGGCAAGGCGCGGTGATGCAGAAATACCAGCACACGCCCAAGGCGTTGCTGGATCAACTCACTGAGCCCCTCGAACCCACCAAGCCGGTGGTGGACAAGCCAGAATCCACGGCCCCGGTGGTCGACTCGGCCAAGCTGGCCCTGCTGATCACCCAGTCCTGCAATCAAGCCGGCATCAGCAATCTGATCGAGCCCCTGATTGTCTCGACCAAGCTGGCTGATGAGGCCACCGTCCAGGCCGCGCTGACCCAAGCCAAAGCGATCCGCGATCTGTGCGTGGCGGCACGCTTACCGGAATGCGCTGTGGAGTTTGTGCAGGCTGGGCTCGATGCCAGTGCTGTGCGCTCACGGCTGTTCGACAAGCTGGTGGGTAGTGGCGGGGGCTTCGAGATCGATAACAGCTTGCCGCAAAACGATGATCCGGCAGTGACCGTGAAAGCCAAACAACCCGATCCGTCCTCGATCTGGGCGGCCCGTCAGGCCGCACAATCTCAAACCTCGAAAGGAGCAAGACCATGACCTTTAAATTGGAGCCGATGCACGCAGGTGAGTTTCTGCTGTCCGAGGGCGAAGGCAATATTTCCCGCGAGGCGATTAACGTTGCGGCAGGCCCGGCATTGGAGCCAGGTCAGATCCTCGGCCTGATCACGCTCACCGGCGAGTTTGCCCCGTACGAACCGACGGCTGAGGATGGCAGTGAAAACGCCGTCGCCATTCTTTACGGCCCGCTCGGTCAGTCAGACGTGGTGCGGCGCGGTCGCGCTGTGGTGCGTCTGGCCGAGGTCAGCGAAGCGCACTTGACCGGCCTCGACCCGGCTGCCGAAAAGGCTCTGGCCACGCGTTTTCTGATCGTTCGCTAAGACGTTCCTTCCTTATATGCATCCCGCCGCGTGCGGGATTTTTCGTTTCTGGAGAGTACCCCATGGCCGATATCGCCATTTTTGAAGACGACGCTTTCAGCGTTCCCGCGTTGACTGCCGCGATCAACGAACAGGAATACCTGCCGGGCCGCATCAGCGGCCTCGGCCTGTTCCGCGAAGAAGGTATCACTACCCTGACCGTACAGATCGAGAAGGACGGTGACACCCTGGCTCTGGTGCCGGCGGGAGAGCGAGGTACCTCGGGCCTGGTGGTCGGTGGCAGCAAGCGCAAGCTGATCCCCTTCAATACCGTGCACCTGCCACAACGCTTTACCATCAAGGCCGACGAGATCCAGGGCATCCGTGCCTTCGGTCAGCGCACTGAATTGCAGTCGGTGCAGGATGTGGTCAACAAACGTCTGGCCAAAGCGCGGCGCCAGTTGGACGCCACTCACGAATTCCAGCGCATGGGCGCACTGAATGGGCAGGTGCTGGATGCGGACGGTTCAACAGTGCTACTCGACATTTACAAGTCCTTCGGCGTCTCCCGCCAAAAACTGGCCATGGGTCTGAACGATCCCAATGCCGAGCTGCGTGTGCGTGCCGGCGAAGCCTTAGACATGCAAGAGGATGCACTGGGCAGCGTGACCAGCAGCGGCTCCCGCGCATTCTGCGGCCAGAACTTCTGGAACAAGCTGATTGTTCACCCGTCGGTCAAGGAGACCTACCTCAACACCCTGCAAGCGGCCTCCCTGCGTGGTGACGCCCGGGAAAGTTTCGAGTTCGGTGGGATCGTCTGGGAACGCTATCGCGGCAAGGTCGCGGGGGTATCGTTTGTGCACGTCGACAAGGCTTTGCTGATCCCAGAAGGTGTGCCGGATCTGTACATCTCCACCTTTGCCCCGGCCGACTACATGGAAACGGTCAACACCGAGGGCCTGCCGTACTACAGCAAGATTGAGCCGATGGACTTCAACAAAGGCATGGCCGGTGAAGCCCAATCCAACCCGTTGCACCTGTGCACACGACCTCGGGCGCAGATCCTGCTGGAGCTCTGACCGTGGCCTTTCGCGACCTGGTCGACGACATCGACGAGGTGGTGTTTGAAACCCTGGGCGACACGGCACGGATCGAGGGCCGCGAGGAACCGGTGCTTGGCATGTTCGCCGCGCCTTGGTTGCAACCCAAGATGGGCAAGCTCAACACCGGGTTGCGAGAGCCGAAGTTTGAGATCCGCGTTGGCGATTCGTACGGGCTGAAAAAGGGGCTGCTCATCCGCGTGGATCTGCCGGAGCTGGACGGTGGTGGCGATTACGACCTGCTGCAGCTGGAGCCCGGCGGTGACGGTCTGGTCGCCCTGATTTTGAGGAAACGACCATGAGTGTCGGCAGTTACTTCAAGCCCTCGGCCAGCGGCGGGATGATCTCCCTGCAGACCTCGACGGCGGACCTGAAAGCCTTTCAGGACTTCGCCGCCGTGGTGCCCAAAGCGGCAGCCAATGCCCAGCGTCGGGCGATCAACAAGACCTTGCGTTGGCTCAGCTCCAACATCGCCCGCACTGTCGGCCGGCAGGAACGTATTGCGGTGGCGGCGGTGCGTCAGCGGTTACGAGCCTATCCAGTCAGCGGCGGAGCCAACAGCGGCAAGTTGTGGTTCGGCCTCAATGCCATGGAGGCCAGCCGTATCGGTCGCGTACGACAGGGCCAGTCCGGCGTGTCGGTGGCCGGTCGTCGTTTTCAGGGTGCCTTTTACAAGAAGGTCTACGGCAACGGTGCGGACATCTGGATCCGCACGGCCAGCAAACATTTCGATGCCGACCACTACCCCGACAGCACCGTCAGTGTGCGTGGCGGGGCGAGTTCGGGGTGGATTGCCGAGCATGACAGTCGTTTCCCGCTGGCGAAGGCCAAGGTCTCGCTGGAGCAGGCCCGTCCGCACTTTGAAAGCTGGGTGCGCAAAGCCGATGCACAACTGCTGCATGTCCTGCAGCAGGAACTCAACTTTGAACTGCAGAAATACCTGAAGGGGAAATGACGTGGCCGATGAAGCGGACGAGCCATTCAGCCTGGAACAGTTGTACGGGGCGATCGAACGGCATGTGCAGGCGTACCTGCCGGGTGTTCAGACCGTTGCCGCCTGGCCGGCTATCGAGGATTGCGTGCGGTTGCCGGCGGTGGTTATCGAAATGGCGGAAATGGAGCCCGGCCAGGATCCGGGCACGGGAGAGGTGGGGTTGGCTTGCAAGTTTGAGGCGCGGGTCATCACCGATCCAATCCAGGAGGACCACCATCAACAGGCGGTTTTTCTGGCTGGGCAGCTCACTGTGTTGTTGCGCCTGCAAAGCTGGGGTGTAGAGGTGGAACCCGCCGAGTTTGTTCGGGCCATGCAGGACTGGACCAAGCCCGAACTGGATGGCTACACCGTCTGGGTCGTGGAGTGGACCCAACAAATCTACCTGGGCGAAGCGCAGTGGCCGTGGCCGGATCAGCCGCCGGGCACTCTGGTGCTGAATGTTGAACCGGGTGACGGCGCATTCCGGCCGGAGGATCTGTCATGAGTGCAGGGTACGTCAGCGCGCAGCATGACCGCATGCTCGCTGGCCTGGTCAAGGACTGCTACGTAGTGGCAGTGGATCTCGCCGCCTCACCGCCGGTGTGTCGCGTTTCCGACGGTGAATGGGTCAGCGGTTGGGTACGTTGGCACAGCGTCGCGGCCGGCAAGGCCCGGCATTGGCGGGCGCCGAGTCTGAACGAGCAGGGCACGCTGATCAGTACCAGCGGTGATGTGTCGCAAGGCACGTTCATTCCCGGGCTGTATGGCAACGGTGGTCCGCCACCGGACAATCGTGACCACGTTGAAGTCTGGCGTTTCGACGATGGCGGTTCGCTGGTCTACGACTGGCAGGCCAAGCGTTACAGCATCAGCCTGCCCAGCGGCACGGTCACGATCAAAGTGGGTGCCACCCAGGCCGAGGTGATGGACAACGCCGTGACGGTGAAGTCCAGCGCGATCAACCTGGAGGCCAGCGTGAACATCAAGGGGCCGGTGAACATCGACGGCCCATTGCACGCGACGCAGAACATCACCAGCGACGAGTCGATTATCGACACCGCTGGCAACAGCAACCATCACTCGCACTAGCGACAACGTTTAACCCGGCCCGCCACGTGCGGGCTTTTTCTTACCCGGAGCAATCATGGCCAAATCTCAAGACGATTCGGCGGTGCAGGATCTAGCTACCGCCACCAGCTCAACGCTGACCACCTCGACCACATCCTTTCGCGACACCCTCTACACCTCCCGCACGCTGATCCTGCCGGATGACCGCACGTTGGCCGTAGCGAAGGGTGTGGTCACGGTCAGTACCTCGGATGACGTAGCGCTGAAGTACCTCAAGGTCCACGCCGAGTTCGAGCTGAAGAAGGAATAACCCCGATGATCGGAATGGATCGCCACACCGGGCAGCCCATCTCCGGTATCGAGCATTTACGCCAGTCCGTTCAAGACATTCTCAGCACGCCACTGCTGAGCCGCCGCGAGCGTCCGGAGTACGGCAGCAAACTGCGGCGCATGGTCGACCTGCCCATCAACGAAGGCTGGAAGAGCGCCGCGCAGGCTGAGGCCGCTCGGGCGTTGAGGCAGTGGGAGCCACGGCTAAAACTGGAGCGGGTGAACGTGCTGTCTGTACTGGGCGGGCAAATCAATCTGAAGGTCAGCGGCGAATACCTCGGTGTGCGCGGCACGTTGGAGGTATGGGTATGAGTACCCTGGTCGATCTGTCGGAACTGCCGGCACCGGAGGTGCTGGAGCCGCTGGACTTTGAAGTCGCGTATGACGAAGCGCTGGGCGTTTTCCGTGGGCACATGGGCGACAACTGGACGGCTTCACTGGAAAGCGACCCGGTCACCAAGCTGCTGGAGGTCGGCAGCTACATCAAGCTCGGCAATCGGGCGCGGGTCAATGATGCGGCCAAAGCGCAATTGCTGGCCTATGCCACGGGTGGCGATCTGGATCACCTGGCGGGCAACGTTAATCTGAAACGTCTGGTGGTTCAGCCGGGCGACCCGCTGGCGGTACCTCCCGTCGAGGCGATCCTGGAGTCCCATGATGCCCTGCGTGAGCGGGTGCAGCTGGCGTACGAAGGGCTGACCACCGCCGGCCCGCGTAACAGCTACATCCTGCATGCCCGTAATGCCTCGGCGTTGGTTGCCGATGCCACCGCTGAAAGTCCTTCGCCGGCCTGCGTTGATCTCGCCGTCTTGGGGCTTGAGGGTGACGGTACGGTCGGTCCCGACTTGCTGGCATTGGTGGCCGACGCGGTGAATGACGATGACGTGCGTCCGGTCGGTGATCGCGTGACGGTACGCGGCGCCGAGATACTGCACTACAGCATCGACGCCGTGTTGCACATGAAGGGGGCTGGCCCGGAAAACGATGCCGCACTCGCCGAGGCGATCAAGCGTCTGGACGCCTGGATCAACCCGCGTCGCCGGTTAGGGCTTGAGGTGGCGCGCTCCGGTGTCGATGCGCAACTGCATGTCGCGGGCGTGGCTCGGGTCGAACTCAAGAATTGGCAGGATCTGGCCCCGACCAAGGCGCAGGCTGCTTACTGCACGGGATACAGCGTCGTGCTGGGAGGGTGACATGCGCAGTCTTTTACCGCTCAACAGCACGCCACTGGAGCGCGCTATTGAGGCGACATTCATTGAGCAAACGCTGATCCCGCTGCGCACGTTGTACAACCCCGATACCTGTCCCGTGCATCTGCTGCCCCACCTGGCCTGGGCGTGGTCGGTCGACCGTTGGGATCCGGACTGGTCGGAGCCGGTCAAGCGCGCGGCGATTAAAGCCTCGTTCTACATCCACAAACACAAGGGCACCATCGGCGCACTGCGGCGGGTGGTCGAACCCTTGGGTTATCTCATCGAGGTGCTGGAGTGGTGGCAGACCGTGCCTTTGGGGATCCCGGGTACTTTCGCCCTGAAGGTCGGTGTGCTGGACACCGGGATCACCGGGGAAATGTATCAGGAGTTGGAGCGTCTGATCGACGATGCCAAGCCTGTGACCCGGCACCTGACCGGGCTAGCGATCAGCCTGGAAACTCAAGGCACTTTGAACATTGCGGTGTCGCTCTCCGAAGGCGACGTAATCGACGTTTACCCGCCGGTGATGCGTGACATCGAAGTCACGGGCCGCTTCGGTGTGGTCGGGCGCGAACACTCCATAGACACCCTGGACGTTTACCATGATTGATGCGAACTCGCAGTTTTTCGCCATCCTCACGAACGTGGGCATGGCCAAGCAGGCGAACGCCGACGCGCTCGGCATTCCCTGGAAGATCACCGAAATGGGCGTCGGGGATGCCAACGGCACCGACCCGATCCCCAGCGCAACACAAACCCAACTGATCAGCGAATGGCGCCGCCGGCCGTTGAATCAGCTCAAGACTGATCCGGCTAACCCGACGGTACTGATCGCCGAGCAGATTATCCCGGCCGATGAGGGCGGGAAGTGGATTCGCGAAATTGGTCTGTACGACATCGACGGCGATCTGGTGGCGGTGGCCAACTGCGCGCCGAGTTTCAAGCCGCTCCTGTCGCAAGGTTCGGGCCGCACGCAGATTGTGCGGATGAACTTCATTGTCACCAGTACCGGCAACATCACGCTTAAGATCGACCCGGGCGTGGTGGTGGCGACGCGTGACTACGTCGATCAGAAGGTATTGGAGGAGCTGGGCAAGCAGGACTTTAAACACTCGGTGCGGGTGGCGACTACGGTCAACATCGCGCTGGCGGGGCTTCAGACCATTGACGGGGTSRCCYTGGTTGCCGGTGATCGCGTGTTGGTGAAAAACCAGGCCGCASCCAAGGACAACGGCCTGTATAGCGTGTCTGCGGCGGGTGTGTGGACGCGTAGCGCGGATGCCGATAGYAGTCTGGAAGTCACGCCCGGGTTGTTTGTGCATGTCGAGCGCGGCGGCCTTAACGGCGACAGCATTTGGCAACTGGTGACGGATGCGCCGATTGTCCTGGGCGTGACGGATTTGCTGTTTGAAATGGCGGCCGGGCGTACCGGTGTCAATACCGGAACATACCGCAGTGTGACTGTGGACAAATACGGACGGGTGATAGCCGGTACGAATCCCACCACTATCGCGGGCTATGGCATCACGGATGCTTTCACCAAGACGGAAGTGGCCGCGGCTATCAGTGCCGCAACCGTTCAGGTGGTCACTTCTGTTTCGGCGTCTAAGACGCTTACGGCTCAAGAGCTTGGGCTTGTTTTGGTTGATGGCAGCGCGGGCGCGCTCGCATTACAGCTGCCGGTGGCTGATGCAGGTTTGGGCGTCCRTGACGTTATAGTGCGGCGCGTCGACAACAGCGTTAATCGCCTGGTGGTCCAGGCGAGCGGTACAAACAAAATAAAATTTCACACACACCTTTCTGCGACGGGTTATCCATTTTTCGTCCTGATGGGGGCCGGAGATTGGTGGCATCTGCGCAGCGATAGTGCCGGTAGCTGGTGGCCCGTCGGTCGCTGTGACAGTACCTCGCTTGGTCGGCCGGTACTTGAGACGACTGTTCTGTTGAATCCGGGCGGCTGGGGCGCGATTGCCGGCGTTGCTGTACTTCGTGCCGAATGGCCTTGGTTGTGGGACCACGCTCAACAGTCGGGAATGCTGACCACTGAGGCAGCCAGAGCTGGTATGGAAGGCGGATGGACCTCGGGCGATGGCTTAACAACGTTGCGCGGTCCGGAACTACGCGGCGAGTGGTTGCAGGTTCTGGACGAGGGGCGCGGTGTTGATCTGAATCGCGTGGCGGGTAGTTGGAAGATGTCCGAGAACAAGGCGCACACCCACGGGCTTTCTGGCGCTGGTAACTACGGCACGCAGATGATGGGCGGCGGTACCAACAACTATTCGCAGTGGACTCCCGGTACCACCGCGTCCAGCGGTGGGGCAGAGGCTCGTCCTCGAGGCATTGCCTATCCGGGCCGAATTAAAATGATCTGAGGTTCTGATGAATATCTATTTGTTTGATCCGCTCGGCATTCTGGCGGGGCCGTTCGAGTGGTCTGAGTTTCCGGAGATTCCGGGGTTTGGCCAACATCTGCCGGGCAATGCCATTCAGCTGGAAAATGCTCTCGACCAGCCAGCGGCTGGCCATGTATGGGCGCTGGTCGATGGGGAGCCGCAACAATTGGCCGACTATCGCGGCATTGTTTACCACACGGATACCGGTGCCGAGGAAGAGCATTTCGAGATTGGCGATCTACCCGAAGGACTGACCGGTAAACGCTGGCCGGGTCGGTTCTACGTGTGGGCTGATGGGGACTGGGTTCTGGATGAGGCGGCGCAGATTGAAGCGGCGCGCGCAGTTGAGCGGGCGTGGCGCAATGCGCAGATCGCCGCGACTGACTATCTGGCAATGCCGGATTACCCGATCACCGCTGAACAGCGAGCCGACCTGTATGCCTACCGCCAGGCGTTGCGCGATTGGCCGGATGTGACGCTGTTCCCTGATCTGTCAGGCCGCCCCCAGCCCCCCGCATGGATTGCCGGCTTGGCCCAATAACGCCCCGCACTGACGGGGCGTTTTCTTTTCCGTTACCAGCAATTCGAACATCCCTGACAGCCTCGCGTATACGGGGCTTTTTCATTCCTGGAGATTGAGCCTCATGAGTTTCTTTCACGGCGTCACGACCACCTCGGTCGATACCGGCGCGCGCACCATCTCGTTGCCGTCGTCCTCGATCATCGGTCTGTGCGATACCTTCACTCCAGGTGTCCTCGGCGGTGGCACGGCCAAAGCCGGCGAGCTGAAGCTGATCACCACCGAGCGCGAAGCGATTGCCGCGTTCGGCGCCGGTGCGGCGATTACCAAGGCCTGCCAGGCGATCTACGCCAAGGCCAAGGCGGTGATCGTGGCCATCGGCGTGGCCAAGCTGGAAGACCCCGCGCTGCAAACCTCGGCGATCATCGGCGGGGTACTGGCTTCCGGTCAGCGTACCGGCTTGCAGGCGTTGCTCGACGGCAAAAGCCTATTTAACGCGAAGCCGCGACTGCTGATCGCGCCAGGTCATTCCGCCACCCAAGCGGTGGCCACTGCCATGGACAGCCTGGCGCAGAAGCTGCGGGCCATCGGCATCATTGATGGTCCCGGCACCACGGACGAGGCCGCCATGGCCTACGCCGATAACTTCGGCAGTCGCAACCTGTTCATGGTTGACCCGGGTGTGCAGTTCTGGGACGCCGACACCAGTAAAACGGTCGATGCCCCGGGCTCGGCCTGGACGGCGGGCCTGTTCGCCTGGACCGACGCCACCTACGGTTTTTGGGCCTCGCCGTCGAACAAGGAGTTTGTCGGCATCACCGGCACCACCCGCGCCGTCGAGTACCTGGATGGCGACGACACCTGCCGGGCCAACCTGCTCAACAACGCCAACATCACCACGATCATTCGCGACGACGGTTTCCGCCTGTGGGGCAACCGCACGCTGTCCAGCGATGCGAAGTGGGCATTCGTTACCCGCGTTCGCACGCTGTTCATTCTCATGGACGCCGTGCAGGCCGGCCACAAATGGGCGGTCGACCGCTCGATCACCAAGACCTATGTCAAGGATGTGACTGACGGCCTTGAGGCGTTCATGCGCGACCTGAAGAACCAGGGCGCGGTGATCAACTTCGAGGTGTACGCGGATCATGAGTTGAACACAGCCAGCCAGATCGAGCAGGGCAAGGTGTACTGGCGCATCCGCTTCACCGACGTGCCGCCGGCTGAGAACCCGAACTTCCTCTTCGAAGTCACCAACGAATGGATGACCGAAGTGCTTGAAACCGCCTAAGGAGGCCACCTGATGATTCCTGAAGTTCTGTCCAACTGCGCCGGGTTTATCGACGGCGTAAGTTTTTCCGGTGAAATGCCGAGCCTCACCCTGCCCAAGGTGGTTCTGAAGATGGACACCTACCGGGGCGGCGGCATGGCCGGTGAAATCGAGATCCCGACCGGCGTGGAAAAGCTCGAAGCCGGGTTTACCACCAACGGTGTACGGCGAGAGGCGTTGAAGTGGTTCGGCCTCTCGGACCGCACTGCGTGCAATGCCGTGTTTCGTGGCTCGTTCAAGGGCCTCAAGGGCAAGGTCACCCCGGTCATCGTCACCATGCGCGGCGGCCTCAAAGAGGTCGATATGGGGGATTGGAAACCCGGTGAAAAAGCCGAAAGCAAACACAACATGGCGCTGACCTATTACAAGCTCGAAGTCGATGGTCGGCTGATCTACGAGATCGACATGGTCGGCATGGTGCTGGTGGTCGACGGCGTCGATCAACTCGCGGAAGAACGTTCGGCCCTGGGCCTTTAAGGAAAAAACATGACTCAAGCAATGGTCAAAGACTCGCTGCCCAAGTGGCTGCAAATTACCGAAGACGGCTTTCGCATCGCCCTCAAATACCCGACCGAGCTGAGCGGTGTGCTGGTCGACAGCATGTCGATGCGTGCTCCCTGTGTACGCGATATCCGTGCCGCGCAGGCCACCTGCAGCGGTGATGAGGAGAAACGTGAGATGTCGCTGTTTGCCTCGCTGACCCAAACCCCAGAGGCAGATCTGATGGCGCTCAAGCTGGTCGATTACATGCGTCTGCAGGGCGGCTATTTTCGTCTGGTCCAAGACGACGGCGTTTGATGCAATCACGTTGAAAACCCTGGCCAAACGGGTGGCCAAAGAGACCGGATTCTCGGCGGCCGAGATTATGGCCATGCCATTCAACGAACTGGTGTGGTGGCTCACGGATTGAGCCACTGTTCATTTCTCCGACGCATAGGGCACGCATATGGCGAACAAACTGGCGCTTGGCTTTGTCATCGGTGGCGCCGTCGATTCAACGGTGGGCAAAGCGTTCAAGGACGTCGAAAGTAAAATCAAACACCTGGACGCGGTGGGTACCAAAGCCCGGGTGTTGCAAAACACCATCGGCGACACGATCCGTTTGCGCGAGGAGTGGCGCAAGGCGCATATGGCCGGCGCCGAAGGCGCGGGAAAGCTGCTGACCAAACTGGAAAAGAACCTCGAGCTGCTGAAGAAACAGGGCATCGAGGTCGGTCGGCTCAACAAGGCCTACACCGTGATGGGCCGGGTCGCCGCCGGGGCTGAACTGAAGGCGCTAGGGCACAGGCAACTGGAGGAGGGGCGTTCGGGCCTCAAGAGCAGCGTCGGTCAGGCCGGGGCCATGGTCGCCGCCGTGGCCATCCCGACCAAGGTCAGCGCGGACTTCAGCGCGATCATTCGTGACATCGCGATCAAGGCCAACATTGCCAACGATCCCAAAGAAACGCAGATGTCCAAGACGATTATCGACACGTCACGGGACACCGGCATGGCGCGCAACCAGGTGGCCGAGGTGGTCAACGCGTTGGTCGGTGCCGGCATGGAGCTGGACAAGGCCCTGCAATACGCGCCGACGGCTGCCAAGTTTGCGATTGGGCAAGGGTCGGACGGCGGCGAAACCGCGCGCATGATCAACGCCCTGGGGCAGAACGCCAAGATCACTGACCCGGCCATGATGCAAAAAGCCCTGGAGGCAATCGCTTATCAGGGGCAGGCGGGCAGCTTTGAAGCGGCCGACATGGCTAAGTGGTTCCCTGAGCTGCTCGCCGGCATGGGCAAGCTGGGCATCACCGGCATGGACTCGGTGACGCAACTGGGCGCAATGCTGCAGGTGCAAATGAAAACGGCCGGCGGTTCCGATGAGGCGGCCAATAACCTGAAAAACTGGATGGAAAAGATCGGCTCGGGAGAGACGGTCGCGGCCTACAAAAAGGCCGGGATTGATTACCAGGCGTCGATGACCACCGGCCTGCAAAGCGGTATGTCGACGCTGGAATCGAGTTTTGCCCTAGCGCAGAAGTACATCGCGGCGACCGATCCAAAGAAAGCGGCGGCCATGGCGCAAGCCACGGCGAAGATCAGCAAGGAGACGGACCCGGAAAAGGCCAAAGCCATGATCGCGTCTCTGGAGCAAGCCTTGCGCACCGGTGACCTGTTTTCGGACATGCAAGTCAAGGCGGCTCTCACTGCGTACACGCAGAACAAGGACCTATACAGCAAACTGAAAAATGACTCGGCGCAGGCGGTCGGTATTCTCGACAAAAACCTGGCGGAACGCCGGCAGACGTCCTCACAAAAATGGGCCGAGATGGCCCAGAGCATGGATGACGGCATGCGCAGCATCGGCGATGCGTTGCGGCCGGTGACCGACGCCGTGGCCGAGGGCATTGCCAGCGTGGCCCGTCGCCTGACCGAATTCTCCGATGCAACCCCGCGTCTGGTGACCGGCATCGGTGCCGCTGTGGCCGGGTTGGTCGCCCTGAGTACTGTGGTCAGCGCGTTCAAAATGGGCAAGGGCCTGATGAACATTGGGCGCGGAACCTTGTTGGGCAACCCGAATATTCCGCAGAAGGTGATTGTCACCAACATGTCCGCCCTGGGTGGCGGACTGGAGGCCGGCGACCTCGATGCTGGTGGCGGCAAGGGTAAGAAGGGCGGTAAGGGCGGCAGTGTGGGGCGCGGTGGCAGTATCGCGGCGGGCATGAAAGGGCCGGCCGCATTAGCGGTGATCGACGCCGGCTTCAAGGCCGTCGACACCTACAACAACGCCGTGACACCGGACGAAAAAGCTCAGGGATACGGCGAGGCTGCCGGGGGATTGGCCGGCACGCTGGCCGGCGCGGCGGCGGGTGCGGCCATCGGTACGGCCGTGCCGCTGATCGGCAATATCGTCGGCGGACTGATCGGCGGTTATCTCGGTTATATGGGCGGTGATGCCCTCGGCGGTTATGCCGGCAAGTCGATGTTTGGCTCCGATAAAGCGCTGAAGAGCCTGCCGGCCGCAGGGCCGCTGATGATGACCAATGCCGGGCAGAACATCCCGCCGGTGATGGGCGATATCGCTCGTTCGTTTGCGCCGACTAAATCCGCCGCTACGCCGGGCCTGTTGCCGGAGCGGGAAGCTGACGGCCCCGCGTTGGGCGATGTCACACGCTCCCTGAGCAAACCTACGGCGCCGAGTGTGCCGGCGTTGTTGGCCCCGGTTCCTGCAGCACCCAAGGCCGAGCCGCCGAAGATCGAGCAGCGGGTGGAGATTCAGGCCCCGCTGCACATCACCGTGCAAGGCGACGTGAAAGATCCGGCGCAATTGGCGCGGGAGCTGCAGCCCTACATTGATCAGCAATTGCGCCAGTCCACCCAGCAGCTGCAGAACCGCACGCTGTATGACGAACCGCATGTGTAACGAGGAGGGCCAATGGCCTATATGGAGCAACTGCAGTCGGGGCTGAAATACCTGGCGACAGCCGGCGAGAGCGGACGGCGTAGCCTGGACGGCATGCTAGGACCGGTCAACGGTGCCATCAGTGAAATCAGTGGTGCGGCATCGGAGTTGGAAGGCGTGCCGTTTGTGGGGCCAGTGATCGGGCAGAAGTTGCAACGGGTGATGCGCGGGGTCAACGCCGCGCAGGCCAAAGTGGGTCAGGTGGTCGCCACCTACAACAAGGCCTCGCGTGCCGTATCGCAGATCGATGAGCGCATGGGCCAGTTGAAAGAGCAGGCCGCCCGCGCGTCCACGGCAATCAACAAGATCGCGGGCAAGGTCAGTCCCGCGCTGGCCAACATCGTGCCCACCGGTTCGCTGGCCGGCGACAGTACACCACTGCCGGAGGCGGTCATGCCGTTTCCGCACCTGTTGATCGTCCAGCCGCTGGACCCCAAGGCGCCGCCTTATTATTTCAATCTGGACACCGCTGCCTTTGATGAGCTGCGACGTTCGACCGAGTTTCGTTGGGCCGCGCAGGAACGCCTGGGGCGACGCCCGGCACAGCAAGCGGTCGGCATGGGCGAAGAAAAAATCACCCTTAAGGGGGCGATCTTTCCCGGCTTCAAGGGCGGGATCAAGCAACTGGACACCCTGCGTAGCCTCGGCGCCCAGTTGAAGCCCCTGACCCTGACCACCGGTTATGGCGACGTGCTCGGCACCTGGTGCCTGAAGAACGTTGAAGAAGAACAGAGCGCGCTGCTGCAGGGCGGGATCCCGCGCAAGCAGGCGTTCACCTTGGAGTTTGCACGCTATGGCGACGACCTGCAGAACGTCTGACGGGGACCTGCTCGACACCTTGTGTTACCACGTTTACGGCCACCTTGCGGGCACCGTCGAAGCGGTGCTGGATGCCAATCCGGGGCTGGCCGATGAGCCACAGCCCTATCGAGCCGGTGTGCTGATCACGCTGCCGGACCTGGCGGCGCCTGCACAGAACCAAATAGCGCTATGGGATTGATGGTCTACACTCCTGCCGCTTGATTCCTCAAGCTCCTTACTTTCTTACCCGCCTTGCGCGGGTTTTTTTTTGGAAAAAATCCATGACCCCTGTTTTTCGTATTGTGGCCAATGGAGCGGACATCACGGCCCTGATCAACGACCGGCTGCTGCAACTGAAAACCACCGACAAGCCCGGTATGGAGTCCGATGAGTTCGAGCTGCGTATCGACGACCGCGACGGTGCTGTAGCACTACCGCCACGCGGAGCCGGCATTGAGATCTTCCTGGGCTACGCCGAAACGAAATTAGCCCGCATTGGCCGCTACGTCGTCGATGACATCGATTTCTCAGGACCGCCGGACACCTTGGTGATTTCCGGCAAAGCCAGCGACATGCGTGGCAGTGGCAAGACCACACGGAGCGGCAGTTGGGAAGACGTACCGCTGTCGCGCATCGTCGCCGATGTCGCCGCGCGTAATGGCTGGCAACCGGTGTGCCCGGTGCAGACCAAGGTGCCCCGGGCGGATCAGCTCAACGAGTCGGATTTCAACTTCATTACCCGCCTGGCCAAGCAGTACGACTGCACGGCCAAGGTGGCCGACGGCAAATTGCTGGTGATGCCGCGGCAGGGTGGGGAGAGCGCCTCGGGCAAGGCGTTTGGCGTGGTCGTGATTCGTCGTCGTGACGTCAGCCGCTTTCAGTTTCGGCTGGGTGATCGCAATGCCCACAAAGCGGTGTCGACCAAGCACCAGGACAAGAAGAACGGAAAACTCGTTGTGGTCACCCTGGACAACGACGACTCGCCGGATGGCCTGCCGCCCGTGCACACCGACCGACACATCTACCCGAACAAATCCGCTGCAGAGGCGGCCGCCAAAGCACGACTGACAGCCTTCAACCGGTCAACGGCCGGGGTTCGACTGGAAATGGTCGGGCGCACCGATCTGTTTGCCGAGCGCACGATTGATGCCCAGGACTTCAAAGTCGGTTTCGACGGTGAGTACCTCGTGGACTCAGTGGAGCAGGTGTACACCCAGTCTGGCTGGAGCACGACGGTCGAATGCAACGGCGGCAAGAAGGGCAAGGCAAAAGCTAAAGGCAAAAAGAAAAAAGCGGCGAAGGATCTGAAGGTCGTTCAGCTCCAGCGGTAGCGCCGTAATCTCAACCAGGTGGAGACCCGCGATGTCACTCACAGAGCAACAGCTACAACGCATCATGCCCAACGCCCGCCGCCAAGCGGGCGTTTTTGTATCCGCCCTCAATGCCTCCATGATGAACCGGCAGATCAATACGCCGAAACGGCAGGCGGCGTTCCTCGCCCAGGTCGGTCACGAGTCGGGTCAACTGCAGTACGTCCGCGAGCTGGGCGGCGATCAGTACCTGAGCAAGTACGACACCGGCAACCTGGCCGCAAATCTGGGCAACACGCCGGAAGCGGATGGGGATGGCCAGCGCTTTCGCGGTCGCGGCCTGATCCAGGTCACCGGCCGCAGTAACTACCTGCGTTGCAGCCTGGCCTTGTTTGGCGACGAGCGATTGCTGCGGACCCCTGAGCAGCTCGAGCTGCCACAGTGGGCCGCCGAGTCGGCCGCGTGGTTTTGGTGGGTACGTGAGCTGAACGCGCTGGCGGATCGGGATGAATTCAATGCGATCACCCGCCAAATCAACGGCGGACTCAACGGCCTGAAGGATCGGCTGGAGTTGTGGGCTCGGGCGAGGGCGGTGCTATGCGTCTCATCGACCTGATCCCGGCACCGTATCGGCTGCTGGCCCAAGGTGTGCTGCTGGCCGCTTTGACCGGCGGGTCTGCCGCGTTAGCGTGGCAGGTCCAGGACTGGCGCTACGGTCGCCAGCTTGAGCAGCAAGCCCGCCTGCAGGCTGAAACCTTCAACCAACTGACTATGGCTGCTGCAGCGCAGCAGCAAGCCGAGCAGGACAAACGTCTCGCCCTGGAACAGCGGCTTTCGGCCAGCGAACAAACCCATTACCGAGTCTTGCGCGATGCCCAACGTGATCAAGGTCGCCTGCGCGACCGTCTTGCCACTGCTGATCTGCGCTTGTCAGTCCTCCTCGACACCACCGATGCTGCCAGCGGCTGCGCAGTGTCAGCCGCCACCGCCACCAGCGGCGTGGTTCATGGCCCCACAAGAGCCCAACTTGACCCAGCGCATGCTCAACGAATTATCGGCATCACCGATGCCGGCGACCAAGGATTGATTGCCTTGGCGGCCTGTCAGGCCTACGCCAAAGAAGTCTCAACACCGAAGTGAAAAAGAGCGACCGGAGTGGATGCGTCAACATCCAAACCGGTCGCCGTCGCTGCAGATGGTCCCTGCAAGTCCAGCCAAGGCTCTTACTCCGTGCACGAAGCGCGGCGAGCCTAGCACCTGTTTATCCATACAGTAAAGGTCTTGCTCTCAATGTCTACACCCATCATCCCTTGGATGGGCGGCAAACGCCGCCTGGCCGATCGTCTCATTCCGCTCTTCCCACCTCACGAATGCTACGTCGAAGTTTTTGCCGGCGGTGCCGCGCTGTACTTCATGCGGCCTCAGGCCGCGCCGGTTGAAGTGCTCAACGACATCAACGGCGACCTGGTCACGCTGTACCGCGTCGTGCAGAACCACCTCGAAGAGTTCGTGCGCCAGTTCAAATGGGCGCTCAGCTCGCGCCAGGTGTTCGAGTGGCAGAAGATGACCCGCCCCGAAACCCTCACCGACATCCAGCGCGCCGCCCGATTCTTCTACCTGCAGCATCATGCCTTCGCCGGCAAGGTCACTGGGCAGACGTTCGGTACCGCCACCACCGGCCCGGCGATCAACCTGCTGCGGATCGAGGAAAACCTCTCGGCTGCCTGGCAGCGCCTGTCCGGCACCTACGTCGAAAACCTGCCTTGGCTGGAATGCGCCGAACGCTACGACCGTGCTCACACCTTCCACTACATGGACCCGCCTTACTGGCAGACCGCTGGGTATGGAGTGGACTTTCCGTTTGAGAACTATGAGCGAATGGCCGAATTCATGCGCCGATGCAAAGGCAAGGTGATGGTCAGCATCAACGACCACCCGGACATCCGGCGGGTGTTCGAGGGCTTTCACTTCGAGACGCTGGACATCCGTTACTGCAACAGCAATCAGCGGCAGGGGAAGGCTGAGGTGAGCGGTGAATTAGTGATAATGAACTGGGAACCTACAGCGTTGGGAGGGTTGTTCTAACGCTGAACAGTGCGTCCGCTACACTCCGATTTACTTATCGGGAGAGCAGGGTTGCGATGAACGAAATTAATACAGCACTCATTGCGGTGCTTGGCGTGCTTGGCGGTGCCTATATCAACAATTTTGCGGCTGAAGACTTCCGTCGTTTTAGAGATAGTCAAGCTTTAGCGGGAGCTCTGGCGGGAGAGCTCGCTTCGATCCGAGTGTCCTTCCCTGATTTGCTTACTGCTCTCAACAATATGAGGGCGCAAGTCCAGGCTCGTGAACCTCTGGACCTGCAGGAGTTTCCGCAAGCGTCCAGTCCTATCTTTGAAGCAAATGCTGGGAAAATCGGCTTGCTTTCCGCCGTTCTGGCGAGAGAGGTGGCTTTCGTTTATGAGCGTGTTCAAGCGTTCCGAGTATTATTTCACCATCTTTCAAAGCATCACAAGGATATGAAAGACGAGCAGCGCATAGCACTGGTCCAAAGTTGTATCCAGTTGGTCGATGGTGGAAAGGAAAAGATTGAGGCACTGGTCGACAGTCTGGACGACCACACTCATAAAGCATGGAACCCTCCCAAGCTTGCGAGGCTAGGCATTTGGGTAGTGATCGGGGTCGTCGTAATGGGCGCCGTTAGGGTCAGCATTTCCATCGTGCCGGCCTTCTATACGTGGGTATATCCTTGGATAGCACGAGTTTTCACGTAGTCGTAAGTGGCGCACCCGTGCGGGGGTGGGGGCGGATCAAACTGTTCTGTGATGGAGTGGATATTGCTATGCCGAAAAAACCATTCTTAGCGGATCCTTTTAAAAAGGGGCCGTTTAAACTCAGTAAAAATCATAGTGAGTGGGCGACATATATCAAGCAATTGGCCGTTGTTTTTGAGGGGATGGAAAGGTTGCCGAATTTTGAGGAGGACAGTTCAGTCTATGTTTTTTCTGATTATAGCGGTGATCATAAAGGTGCGAGGTTTAGCACGTACTCATTCCTATTGGTGTCAGGTGATAAGTCGTCTGTTTTTGAAAAAGAGTCAAAGCTCTTGCGTGATCGATATGGACTTGGAAGTAAGGAGGTCTCTTATAAGGATATCGCCTACGGGCCTATAAAAAGATCTATAAAGGAGTATCTTGGGATTGCTGATAGATTTATTCATGGGTTGCTCCTTACAGTCTGTATAGACAATAATATAAAAAGTGTTTTTGGGGCTGATAAAAAAGGTGCGAAAGAAAATCTATTACAGATCGCTGAACAGATTGGCTCTGGGGGTGAGTGGCATCACTCAAAACTCGAGAGGATGTACAGGATATATTGTGTTCTGGTTTTGTTATTGGATTTAACTACAACAAATGATCACAAGGTTTTTTGGCAGAGCGATACTGATAAGATAAATGAGGAGGGGCGCAAGGGGAATTTTAGTCAGTCGCAGCAGCACTTGCTTAGGTTTTTTGCGGAGTTTACAGATAAGAGTTATCCCTTGCTAGGTTTTGCGAGAACATTTGACGAGCTAAGTCATTTTACCGATTTTCTTAGTCTGGCTGATCTCGCTGCGGGAATGACGCAGGATTTACTTTCGTATAAGTACTTTGATGATAAAGTTATGGTGGAGGAGGAAAAAGCTGAGGTTTGTAGATGGCTCGGAAGACAGAGTAATTTTTTACAGAAGGCCTGCATGGCTATAACAAAGAGGGACGATTTGATATATTTCGAACCTGTATCTTTTGAGCTAATTGGTTAACCGTCTAACAGAGGGGCTATTAAGGACTTCCCCTGGTTGCGCACAGTGCCCATGGCGCGGTCAATCTTGAACCATTCGAATGCCTCGGCCGGTTCGCCCTGTTGCAACACCATCTGCTCGGCGCGCTCTTTGGGCGTTGCCAGATCCAGCCACTCTCGTGCCAGCTCCGCTGCAAGTACCACCGGCCGCCGGTCATGAATGTCGACCATGCCGCCGGCGCTGTCGGCGGTGATGATCACAAACCCGTCATGCTCTCCAGGGCCTTCATCACTGTCGGGAAACTGTCCAATGGCTGCACACAGAATCGGCGTGCCATCCCGTTTGCGGATGAGGTAAGGCTGCTTCTTTGGCCCGCCTTCATCGACCCATTCAAACCAGTTGTCGATGGGGGATATGGTGCGTTGTGGCCAGATCGCCCGGAAGAATGCTCCGTGCGCAACTTTCTCAGCTCTGGCATTGATCGGTGCGGTGCGATCCTTCGCCCAATGCGGTCGCCATCCCCAGCGCACCCGATCAGCGTGCAGGGTGTCACTTTCGAGGTGGAGCAGGGCGACCGGAGTCGACGGCGCGACGTTGTACCCTTCAAGCGGCTGATCGCCGGCAGTGTTGATCAGGGCGTTGGGCATGCTCAGCGCTGCCACGAAATCGTGTATGCCTCGGTATTGGGAAAGTCGTCCGCACATGACTTCGTCCTCACATAGTGCTTTCAGCGTAGATCAGTGAATACCTGCTTCGTTACAAACCCTTTGCCGGCGCAAGTCGGGCAATCGTCGCGTTGTCCGAAACGATCAAGACAGGACGGGCAAGTGTGAAACCTGGCCAGGTCGAGAAGCGGGCGTACCTTTTCGAACGTACGCAGATTGTGGTTCTCCCGGGCGACTTGGGCGGTGTCGATCAGGGCACGGTACAGGTCAGGATCCTCAATCGGTTCGTAAGTGACGCCGTCGACAACTCGCTGAGTCTCGACGAGGTCACACTGCCCCCCGTCAGGCAAGGTCAGTGTTAAAACGGTAATTCTCGCAATTGCGCGGGATGCATTGAACACAAGGTTTGCCCCGTCGCCATCTGGATAAATTTTGCCGTCGTAGGTTGTCCGGCAAGGGTCGGTGAGTGAGCTCGCGAACTGGAAAATTGAACGACCAATACGTCCGAATAGTTCGGTCCCGTGCGCCAAAACGTCATAGGAAGAGGCGCCACAGTAGCGTGGCGGCGAATCATGCAGTTCCTCGACGACGTGCCAATAGGCGGCGTTCGCCAGTTCATCCATGTCGAATTGCTCAAGCTTGTCGATCAAGCCTTCGGCGGCTAGGCCCTTGCTCATGGAGTGAAGAGTCTGGCGATACGCCTCCGGGTTTTGAATTCGGAAGGAGGGGTTGTCGAGGGTCGAGCGCCACTGCTGAAGTCTCAGCGCTTTTGCCTGGTCGAAATTCATGGGGACTAATTCGCTGTACGGATACTGGTTTTATGTACAGTAATTCAGCCGTGTGATTGCGGCGAGGGTTGGGCGACGAACAGCAGCTTTTAGGCGTCCGAAATTCGCTCATCGGACCTGGTACTGTCAGATGCTCCCCCGGTCACATGTTGCGTATCGCGTCATTCTCGTCAAGTACGAACTCTAGTCCAATGCCCACTTCCTTTAGCACCTCTGCAGCACGATCAATGAAGAACTCGCCTTGCTCTGGCAGCTCATACAAGCCGTTGATGCGAATGATGGGGTGTTTCCCAAGTGCATTGGGAATCTCGGTGTAGATCTCGCCGCTCTCGATGAATGCAACGTAGGTATTGAGCTTGTCTTGAAGCAGTTGCAGGTGTTCGCCTTGCTCAGCTTTCCCGCCCCATTCAAGGTGGTCAGAGATATACAACACCACGTTGTCAGGTTCCCAAGTAGGGATTGCCCAGATATCAATCACCTGTGGATTTGTAATGGACATGTCTGCTCCCTCAGGGTTTTGGTCGAACAATTTCGACTTTGGTTGGTGGGATTACGGTGCCACCGGGAAAGCCGGGTTTACCTTTGCCTACAACGACTGCACCGCTTTCTTCGATCTCTGGATATGCAAGTTTTTGGTTACGAGTCAGTGGCGCTGTATCCGACGATTTGCATTCGATGCAGGAAATGTTGCCGTCTGCATCCCGCCCTAGCATATCGAACCTCGTGCGTACTCCGCTTTTGGTCTTGGCCGTCACTTCTCGGCCCACTTCGGGCGTTGTTTCGCGTAGCTCGCGTTCCTTGTAGTCTTCAAAGGCCTTGCCCTTCTCCTTGTTCTTCTCCAGCTGCGTACTGAGCACAATGTAGATTGGCTCAATGCCCGAGTCAGGGAACCAGATAATTGCATCTTGGAACTCTGGCGGATGCGCAGGATTCGATAGCACCGTGTCAGATTGTGCTGTCGGCGGATACACCCAGACTGGGGGCAGCTGTGGGGCGCCTTCCAGTGCAGGAATACCCAGTACACCGTCACCGCTTGCCGCTGGCGTCCAAGTGAGGCCAATCCCGTTACCGATGTCAGCAACAAACCTCTCGCCGTCTTTCTCGCCCTTGATGACCGGGACGTTTTCCCATTCAGACTTGCCGCCCGTGTAGAAACCATAAGCGTTGACGGAGCCGTCCGGCAAGGTCTTCACGTTGACACGCACACGTGTGCGGCCAGCTTCAAGCGTTGCGTACTGGTCGTTCGTGTAGAAAGCGCTATCTGGCGAAATGCTGGTGTTCGGTATCAGCATCCCGATAAAGCCCGTTACAAAGCCAGCAGTAACAACGCCTGATCCTTTCAGCAGACCCAGTGACAGCGATCCGCCAAGACGTTGAGCAATTGCGCTGCCCGTAGCAGACCCGCCCACCAGTTGCAATGGGGTGCCTTCGGTGGTAATCGCTGCCCCGGTGCCAAGCACTGCCCACAGCCCGTAGTCGGCCAGCTTCTCAACAGGCACAAACCCGGCTGGGTTCTTGTGATTGATTACGCCGTCAGGAAGGTTGCAGCTCTTGGCAAACACACAGCCCAGCGGTTCCGCTTGAGCGTCTGTCTTCGGTGCAAGGTCTTTGTATTCAGCCCAGTGTTGGGCGTGGATATCAACAGGTTCGCCGCCGCTGTAGGTGTAGTCCTTCGGCGGGTTTGGCACGTATCCGCTCACGATGAGCTTCCTTTTCGTCCTTGGGGAATCCCGGCCTGAGGCGGGGGGAGAATGACGTTACCGGGAAGTTCACGCACTGGCTGTAGGACAATTCCTGTTAGCAGTGCTGATTTCTCTGTTCCATGTCATTGCAGAGAGCGGATGGTAACCGCACTAGCATGAGGGTTTGAATGGTGGCCTTTTGCACACTCGCTGCCATCGTCACGAAAGTTGGCTTCTGGCTGATTGCAATCATCATCGCGGGCCGTGCAGGGGTGAGTGGCGAAGGGGGGATCATGACCTGGGAACCCTCAACTTCGGGAAGACTGTTTTGATGCGGCTGGTCGATGTTCAGGTTTGTTGCGGAGAAGGGGGGCGTTTCGTCGAAGCACTGGTGTCTGTTTCTGTTCGGTCGGTGTCTTAGAAAAACAGAAACAGACACCTGAACTGAACCTAGTTGAAGCGGGTAGGCACCAGCAGGCGTAGGTGTGTCGCGTCTGGTACGGGAGGCAACTCGCCGAGCAAGCTCGACTGCACAACGATGACCTGTAAGCCATTAGCAATGCGGCGGCCGCCCAGGTCCGCGCCGACCAGGACAAGCGGCTGGAGCTCGAGCACCGACTGTCGGCCAGCGAGCAAACCCGCTACAAGGAACTGAGCGATGCTCAAACCAATCAGCCTCGTCTGCGCGATCACCTTGCCACTTCTGATTTGCGGCTGTCAGTCCTCCTTGCCGAGGATTCAGCCGGTGGCTGTTCAGTGCCAGCCGGTACCGCCGCCGACGGCGTGGTTCATGGAGGAGCGCGTGCCCGACTTGACCCAGCGCATGCTCAACGAATTGTCGCCATCACCAACACAGGCGACCAAGGATTGATTGCACTTGCGGCATGCCAGGTATATGTAAGGGAGATAAATGCAAATCAATAGCCAAGTGCGCCGCTGCTTGAAAGACGGCGCCTTGATTGAGAGATATGACTCTCCAGCTGCGATTGGGCACCCCTGGCCGTGGCTGGAAGTCTCGGTTTTCGTTGAGACCTGATGACGGGCAAGAATAGAGGGTCAAGGCTTTTGCCAGGGCCCTGGAGAGTCAGCCACAAGCGCACCAGTTCTTGTTGGTGCCCTGTGTGTTGAGCTCCAGGTTGATCGATTCGAAGTTGATGGCCACATCACCGTAGTTCGGTTCCACCTCGAACCTTGCTACGCTCGCGCGCATCGAGGGGCCTGTCTGGGCGTTGTCTCCTGCCCTTTTGTGTGGGGAAGCGCCGCTCGGGTCCCAGGTCAGCTTGGTATAGCCGAACACCCGAACACGGTTATAGCGAAGGGAGAGGCGCTGCTTCAAGATATGTGCGGCTCCGTCCCTGTTACCACCGTGGCAGGTGAATACCTTGATCTTCTCGATTGCGTTCACGTTGTAAGACATGTTTCGTTCAAGGCTCTCGCTGATTTGTTCAGGCGTTCGAGTGATGCCGTTGATTGAATATATATTGGGGCTATCTTCAGCACCGTGTCCCAGAATATACAGCGTTGGAAGTACCGTACCCAAAAGCTGTCGCCAGGCAGTCAAGTCGTCTCCAATAATGAGGTGACCGGCCAATAGTAAACTTCCCCATGTATTTATACGGCTTTGAACCTCGTTGGTGTCCTCACCACTGGTAAAGGGACACCAGGCAAAAGTCTTGGCTTTGTTCATGATGCGAAATCCCTTTCTATTCGATGGGTGGGTTCTGGATGTTGTGATACCTGACGATGTTTTATCCAACAATAAGGTATCTGTTTCAGATTAGTAGCAAAGATGGGTTGTGCAACGGTCAGCGCCGGTTTTCTTGTGCAGCCGTACGGGAGATTTTTTCGCCCCCGCCACGCACAGGATCACCGCCACGGTCACCGCCAGCATGCCCGGACTGACCTGCTCATGCAGCAGGGTTGCGGCCAGAGCCAGGCCGAAGAAGGGTTGCAGCAGTTGCAACTGACCCACCGCGATACCGCCCTGGGCCGGGCCGCAGTGTTGGAGCAGCGTGTGCGCGACCTCGAAGACATTTGCAAATACAAAGAGCAGGTGAACGAGGACCTGCGTCGACTGAGTCGCCCCGGATATTCTAGATTATCCGATGACTGCTTTTGGCCGTTATTTGCCTGTCACGACCGCAGCCGATTGCAGCTAGATGCGAAGAGCCGCCCGAACTTGTATTAATTTTTTAGCCAATTCAGCCAGGGCGTTTCAGGGACTCCGGATCGAATGACACATTTGCAATACTGCTAGCGTCAGGTACTGGTTGAGTCGATTTCGCGTAGAGCCATTGTCATGCTTCGTGAGGCGCGCCCACCTGATCTGTACGCAGGCAGCGCGCGCCAAGTGCTGGCCGTTAATTGAATCCCCCATTTTCAGTTGCGAAATGACTGCGCCAGAAACTCGGTGATCAGCGATGCAATCTGCAGCTGGATCAACGCCCGCGGTCGAGCGTCGTCGCCATCCTGGCAAATGATGCCATCGCCTGGTGCGTCTTCTTCGAGCAACGCCACCGCGCCAGGTTTGCATATCGACGAAAAGCTGAAGTGGCTGGCGTCCTTGATCTCGACGTAACGATTCGTCGCCGGGGGCAAGCGCTTGGTCAGGTCGGCGGACTCCAACCGCGCGGGAAGGTCTTCAGAGGGCGCGCCCGCTGCGATCACCAGTGTCGGCACCGGCAATGTCGCCAGACTTTCATTGGTCAGGCCGCGTGACAGGCCCAGGTCCAGGGAAACGATGGCGGTGACACGTTTGTCGCTCAGATCGGCGACCAGCCGGGCTTTCGATGCCGGGGTGCTGTCGGGGTTGATCTGTTTGTAAACGCTGCAGCTGGCCAGCTGCGGATGGGTGATGCAGTCCTGGACAAAACGGTCGGGATCGAATCGGGCTCCGGCGATTTCCAGGGCGGTCCARCCGCCAAGTGAATGACCTACCACTGCAATTTGACGCTTCGCCACTAACCCAAAGTGTTCCGGCTGAGACATGACCGCATCGATGGCCCGCTGCAGGTCGACGGGACGCTGCCACAACTGTGCCGCGGCTTTAGGGTTGCGATCACGGGTGGTGGTGCCGGGGTGGTTGACTGCCGCCACGATGTAACCCTGATGGACCAGTGCACTGGCCAGCCATGACTGGTTCCCCCAATTACCGCGAAAGCCGTGGGAGAGCACCACCAATGGATGCGCGCCTGCGGCCGGAGGAGCATCGCGGACGGCGAGGGCACCGACAAACACCGGAGTATCAGCGATCAACTGCGGTGTGGCAGTGGTTGCACTCGGGTACCAGACGACCAACTCCAGTGGGCGGTCATTTTGCTTGTCTGGCAACGTCGAGGCCCGGAAGCCTATGGGGTTGTCACCAGCGAATGCATGTATGTTTAGGCAGATAAGGAGCAGGGCGCCGAGCACTATTTTCATTGTTTTATCTTCCTTGATGGGATCAGCGTCGATTGGACTCGATCAGGTGCGCGGGAAACATATCAGCCATCGTGTCGGCATACACAGTCATTTCTGATGCCCATTGAATCGATTCGTTTTCTAGGCATCCCAGTGACCGCTTTTGGCTGTTTTCCGCCTGTCACGATCGGCCGAATGCCGCCAATCACACTGAGACGTTTAGGGCAAAATTAGGGCATATTCCAGGCCGCCGTTGTCCGCTAGACGCCATCGACACAGAACTAAAGTGCCGATTTTTCTGGCATGAAGCGGCCTAGACGTACGTAAGAAGGGGTTCGAATCCCTATCTGTACCTTTCTCGAAGGCCATGCCCAACGATCGCATTCGACCTAAAGCAGACCGTAATGGAGGGCGCGAAAAGGCCAAAAGCAGGCGGTTGTTTGAACTGCTGCGATTCCTGTTTCACAAAGCATCGCACTTCACGTCCGGCCTTGATACGCTAGGCCCAGTTTTATTGAGGATGGATTTACATGGCTAACGATCAGCCAGATGTTGAACCACAAGAGCCATCGGAAGAGACCATAGCGGCTGCTGTGAAAGGGACTTCGAGCAGAAAGTCCTTCGCCAAATTACGTCGTGAACTGAGTGATGAGGAGCTTTCCTCACCGGCTGTTCAACGAATGTTAATTGATGAAATAGAGCGTCTCGATAGTGAACGGATAAATTTAACTGAATATCGCGATAAATTTCACCTTGCAGATAAAAAATCTGCAATATTTGAAGAGCGCTTTAAGACTAAAATTTCAGTTGAGATTATTCACATCGCATGTGTAACTGTGGGGGCCGCTGCACTTGGCTTTGCACCTTCAATCTGGACAACTCAACCAGCTGCGATGATGATTGTTATTTTTGGCTCCGTTCTGATCATTGCAGGCTTGGCTGCAAAGGCAGTTAAACCATGAAGTTACGAATTCTCAGAATTGCAGATGCAGGCGATCTTAGCAAAGAGCGCATCGTGATGAAGGCGGCATCCACCTTGGATGTAGGGGAGTACCTTTTGCTTAAAGCAAGTACTTTTGAAGATAAAGTTACAACTGACGTAAGTGCTACATACTGGTTTCCTGATAAAGAAGTCAGTCCTGGCGACTTTGTCATCCTTTACTCAAAAAAAGGCGTAGATAAAGAAAAGCCTTTTAAAGAGGTAAGGTCTCACTTTTTTTATTGGCATCAACCGAAAAGCCTATGGGGCAAGGATGATGTAGCTCCTATTCTTTTGAATGCGCCAGAGTGGGACACCTTGCCAACCGAATAATCATCTAGTATCGATAAATATATAACCTTAAGTGACTAGGCTTGAATGCTCCACCGGTGACAAACGCCGGTGGAGTTTAATTGCAATGCAATGATGCCTGCTCCGTTCAGTTATATGTTACCAGCGACCACTCTTGGCCGGTAGCGGCCTGTGAGGTGACCCGGATTCGCCTCGACATGACTCTCGACGGGCCTTTGGTGTGCAATTGGTTAACCGATATCCAATTTCTTCAATCGCGCCAAGCCTTGTTTGATATGACCGGCGTTTTCACCCATGGTCCACAGTGCTCCACGGACATTTCCGCCCACTTCCTGCGCGCCTTGCTCCTCAACCAGGAGGGTCAGCTCCATAAGGGCCGCCTGTAGAGCCTGCTGGTTTTCGTACAGCCTTTCCAGTACATCTGACAGTGAATAATCACCAGGCATGACGTCGACTCCTTTCAAGAAAAACACAAGAATAGTACCGGCAGTACCAATGTCAGGCAGTTATTACAGTTTGCTTGGAAATTGCTACAAAGCGAAGAGGTTGCAGCGGATTAGCCAGTCTGGCTAGGGCGTTGGGGGAGTGCTACGCCCAATCCATCATCGGGTAGTCTGCACATCGACGGGGAATGGGGCAAAAATGGGGCAAGCCGTACGCCAATCCATGCCAATCCATGCCCGCTATGCATTTATGCAAGCAGGCAGGAATGCGCGTTACAGCCAGCAAACACGGGACTCTTCCGCCAAAACCGCCACATACCCCAGCACAATTGGCGTGTGGGAGGACAGATCGGAGACGGCTTTATTCATCGGATATAGGCAAATTCGTTGAAAGGTGTGGGGCAAAGGAGGGGCATCGGCCCAGCTTTTCCGCGATGGGCGCAAGGTTACCATGGGCGGTCCGCCCGACGCAGGCATGAAAGCCTCAAGGCTATTTTTCGTGGGTCTATGCACAAATTATGCAATTTGGCATTTGTTTTCCGAGAAAAGATCAAGCACTATTCGCGTTATGCAAAAACGCAATGTTTCTACCGTCTTAAGAGCGCTGCTCGATCAGCACGGGATCTCCCCCACGGAGCTTCACCGTCGCACTGGCGTGCCTCAATCCACTCTCTCGCGCATCCTCAGCGGGAAGATCGTCGATCCTTCGGATAAACATATCTCGAAGATTGCCGAATACTTTGCTGTGAGCACCGATCAGTTGCGGGGCCGCGCGGATGTCGCGCCGGCTGCCGGCGCCGGGCGTGATGAATTGCATTCGGAACTCAAGGACATAAGCCTGTGGGACGACGATACGCCTGTCGATGACGACGAGGTGTCTGTCCCCTTTCTTCGCGAGGTTGAATTGGCTGCTGGATCAGGAAGATTCGTCATCGAAGAGAGCGAGCGCTCTAGCCTGCGCTTCGGCAAGCGTAGCTTGCGCCACAACGGTGTGCAGTTCGACCAGGCCAAATGCGTGACCGTGCGTGGCAACAGCATGTTGCCGGTACTGCGCGACGGCGCCACGGTGGGGGTGAATGCCGGTAAATGCGGGATTGGCGACATCATCGACGGCGACCTGTACGCCATCAACCACAATGGCCAGTTGCGGGTGAAACAGCTTTATCGCCTGCCGACCGGGATTCGCCTGCGCAGCTTCAATCGCGATGAGCATCCGGACGAGGACTACAGCTTCCAGGAAATCCAGGAAGAGCAAATCGTCATCCTTGGTCACGTCTTCTGGTGGGGCATGTACGCCCGCTAACCTCACCACTGTCAGATAAAACCCGTCGCCCGACGGGTTTTTTTTCGCCTGGCAAAAACCGCCAACGCCTTTGTCTGTGGGGCTTTCATGCGTCTGTGCATTTTCAATGCATAAATAAATGCATTTATGCATTGACTGTATATGCATCCATGCATATTCTTTGTCTCAAGCAGCTCAACAAAGCGGCTCGAAACGAAGCTCTTTAGTTCCATCACAAAGGCAGCGATGAACCGGCCTCAACGGTTCAGAGGGTTGGCAACTGACCCGGGTGTGCAGCGTAAAGCACCAGAAGCAGTTATCCGGCGGGCAGGGACCGCGGTCGGAAAAACAATTTGAATCGATCCGTACCGCGCCAGTAGCGCCGAAAGATCACGCAAGCGCATTACTGAAAAGCCTGGGCGACCGGGCTTTTTGGAATGCCTGCCTACATCAGGCGTATCAACCCTCATCCGGGACCGTCATTGCAGCAAACCGCTGCGTAATCCATTCATTCGACTCAATAGGTAAAACATGAACGTATTCAACAAAATCATTGGCCCGCTGATGCTGGCCATGGCTCTGTCCGGCGCAGCAGGCAGCGCTACTGCCGCGAACCTCCTGGTCAACGGCAGCTTTGAACAACCGGGTTGCAGCGACAGTTGCATTCTGGACACGACGGCGAAAACCAACTTCATCACCGGCTGGACGACCTTTCTGTCGGGCGCCGAATACTTCAACGTGCGCGCCTCGATTCCTGGCTCCGCCGCAGCGGAAGGCGCGGTGATTGTCGATCTGGCTAACAAT
This sequence comes from Pseudomonas sp. 05N433, assembly GCF_056396925.1. Lineage (NCBI taxonomy): Bacteria > Pseudomonadati > Pseudomonadota > Gammaproteobacteria > Pseudomonadales > Pseudomonadaceae > Pseudomonas > Pseudomonas sp. 05N433. The sequence goes on from NZ_JBFTML010000002.1 coordinate 112,757, forward strand.
GTTTATGGCAACGGCGGCGGCATTCAGCAGAACTTCGCCACCGTAGTAGGGGCCAAGTATCGATTGACCTTCAGTCTGGGCAATTCGGTGTACGCCAACCGATCCGGTGATGGTGTCGTGCAAGTGAAGGTCGCCGGTCAGACCGTTACCTTCAACACGCCAACGGTCAAGGGTAGCGTTGTCGAGTGGAACACTGTGACTTATGACTTCACAGCGACCACGGCCCAAACCACTCTGGCCTTTTCCAATGAGCAGAACCCGTATGTCAACTTCGCTTTCATCGACAACGTGATCGTTGAAAAGCTGTAGTCCTTCATCGATCAAAACCAGGCGGCTCATTTTCGAGAGGCCCATCTCATCGATCCCAAGGAGGCGGGACATGACAAACGAGCAACAAGCGTTGCTGGACATGCCGATCTGGCTCGTCATCCTCCTCGCGGTAGCGGGTGGGGTGTCCGGCGAAATGTGGCGCGCCGACAAGGAGGGCGCCCGTGGCTGGTCACTGCTGCGGCGCCTGGCCTTGCGGTCCGGGGCCTGCATGATCTGTGGCGTCTCGGCGATCATGCTGTTGTACGCCGCGGGCCTGTCGATCTGGGCCGCCGGCGCCTTTGGCTGCCTGACGGCGATGGCCGGGGCGGACGTGGCCATCGGACTTTACGAACGTTGGGCCGCCAAGCGGATTGGCGTTTGTGAAGTGCCACCGCGCGATTCTCACCCGGATCAACAGTGAACCGGCGTCGCTGATCTTCGTATTGCCATAGGAATAGGAGGCCATTGATGCCCGCTGTCATCGAAAAACCGTCGCAGCTGTTTTCTGCCATTGCCGAGACGTTGCGTATCGCCATTCCCGGCTTGAAGGTCGGGAGTCATCAAGACTTTGATGGCACTGTCGATTTGCCCTGGGTGTTGATCGCCATCGAACGCGATGCGCCGGGCATCCGTGCCAACGACGGACGTATCGCTCATGTCCTGACGGTTTCCTTGCAAGCCGTGTTGCCCGGCGCAGGGTTGGCGGCGTGCGATCTGGCCAGTGAGTTGAAAAGTCTGGTCGTCGATAACCGCTGGAAACTGCCGGGCGAGCAATGCGATCTGCCGATGAACATTGATGGCATCCCGTCCACGTTCATTTGCGCGACACGGGAGTACACCGCCTGGACTGTTTCATTTACCCAAACCCTGTACCTCGGCCCGACGCTGCTCGAAGACCCGTTGGGCATCCCGAAATTTGCCCGTACCTGGGAGGTGTCGAACATCGACGACCCGGATCAATACACCGCACTCGAGGGCTGACCCATGTTTGATGCGCTGTTACGTATGCAACTGGGGCCGATCATAGAGCGTTTGGCCGAGATGGAAACCGAGCTCGAAGACTTGCACCGGCGTGCTGACAGTTTCTGTCGCATCGGCGTGTGTCAGGAAGTCGATGCGGCCAGCAATACCTGCAAGGTCCGTCATGGGGAACTGCTCACCCCGGCGATCCGGTTTTTCAACCCCAGTGCTGGCGCGCAGAGCGAGTCGCGGATTCCCTCCGTGGGCGAGCAGTGTTTGCTGTTGAACCACGGCGGTGGTGAGGGCGGTGGGCAGTCGGTGGCGTTGTTCGGTCTCAACGGCGGTCAGTTCCCGCCCGTCTCGACACAGGCATCGCTGACGCGTCGCCTCTATCAGGACGGCACGGAAAGCAGTTACGACCACGCCAGCCATACCTTGCACTGGAAAAACGGCCCGGCGGCGTTCACCGGCTCCCATGAATCCCTCGAGTTGAACATTGGCCCGGCGAGGCTGGCAATGAAGCCTGAGGCCATCGAATTGCAACTGGGCGCCGTCGGCATGCGGCTCGACGCTTCCGGTGTGCATCTGAGCGGCCCGTTGGTGGATCACCAGGGCCGCGTCATCAGTACTGCATAAAGAGCTTCCCATGATCGGAATCGATAGAAACACCGGCGCAACGGTCGACGACTGGCTGCAGTTCGTGCAGCGCGCCACCCGGGCGCTGACCACGCCGTTGGGCACGCGTCAGAAGCGCCCTTTGTATGGTTGCGCACTCACTGAGTTGCTGGGGCAGAACCTCGGCGACGACCTGCTGATTCTCGCCCAGAGCCATGCCGCCCAAGCGTTTTACAACAAGTACAACGGCATCGACGATTTCGAGCCGCAGGTCATTGTGGCCAGCCGCTACGGTGCCGGGTTGTTGTTGCGTTTCGCCGGCACCTGGAAAAACCGCCAACAGACCTTTGAGGTGGTGGCATGAGTATGTTGATACCTGGCCAGAACCAGTTGGCCGAACCGGCAATCGTCACGGTCGAAGCGTTCGAGGATCTGCTCGCGGAGTTCAAGACCTTCGTTGTCGAGTACGTCGGCGCCCGTTCCCCCGAGAGCGCGGCCAAGCTTGCGGTCAGCCTGGAAAACGAAAGCGAGTTGCTGACCCTGGCCCTTGAGGCGTTTTGTGTGCGGCTGCAAACCCACGAACGTAAATACAACGCTCGCATCAAGCAGATGCTGGCGTGGTGGGCCACCGGCACCAACCTCGACGCGCGCCTCGCGGACATGGGGCTTGAGCGCCAGTTGCTGGACCCGGGCGATCCGGCGGCATTCCCGCCTATCGATCCGGTCTACGAGAGCGATGACGACGCCCGGTTGCGTTATTACCTGGCGCCCCATGCACCGGCGGCGGGCTCGCGGATGCAGTATCGGCGCGAGATCTTCACCCTTGGCGAACGGCCTGTCGTGAAGGTGGAAACCACCGCGGCGGGTGTGGTGACGGTCACTTACACCTTCGACCCGGACGGCTATGTCGCGCAGGTCAAGGACGGCAACGGGCGCCGGACCGCGCCAGGCGAAGTCACGGTCACGGTGCTTTCCCGGGAGGGCGATGGCACGCCATCCCAAGCACTGCTCGACGGTGTTCGCCAGCATTTCGCCCGGCCTGATGTCCGGCCCGAAACGGACCTGGTCACCGTGCAGGGCGCGCAAATCAAGAACTACAAAATCCGGGTGATCGCGAAGATCAACCCGGGCCCCGATTCCGGGCTGACCAAGGTTGCCGCGCAACAGCAGCTGCAGGCGTATGCCGATGCCTGTCATCGCCTGGAAGGGCGAGTGGACCCGAGCTGGATCGACTACACGCTGCACAGCGCCGGCGCGGTTCAACTGCAAATTCTTGAGCCAGTGGCACCGATTGTGACGAGCGCTTTTCAAGCGCCGTATTGCACGGGCGTCGAGGTCGAGGTGGATACGTTATGAGTGACGACACACCTCGCCCGAGCCTGTTGCCGGCCAACAGCTCACCGCTGGAAAAGGCACTTGATCTCGGTTTCGCTCGGTTGCTCGAGCGCATCGATCCACCGTTCCCCGACCTGATGAATCCTGCCGAAACACCGCTGGCATTCCTGCCATATCTGGGCGCAGATCGCGGGGTCAGCGAATGGAGCGCCGAGGCGCCCGAGGTGGAAAAACGCCTGACGGTCGAACTCGCCTGGCCCACCGCACGACAGGCCGGGACACGAAAGGCGCTGGAAAGCGCGGCCAAGGGGTTGAGGCTGGTGCCGGAGATTCGTGCCTGGTACGAGCAAACGCCACCCGGCCCGCCTTACAGTTTTTCCGTCAGGGCCTTTACCGAACAGCCCTACAGCGAAGCAATCGACGCCCGTCTCGACCGACGCCTGGCCGATGCCAAAAGCGAACGCGACACCTTGACGGTTTCCGTCGGCTTGAGCGCATTCGGCAATCACGTCATCGGCGCCGCCACCGTGTGCGGTGAGCTGACCACGGTTTACCCGATTGTCATCGAAGGGCTTGAGGCCTCGGGCCAGGCCTTTATGGCCGCCGGACTCTACAGCGTCGAAACCTCCACTATTTATCCTCAGGGGTCCTAAATGGCCGACTATTACACCCTGCTCACTAATGCGGGGATCGCCTACGAAACCGCCTGTAAGGCGGCGGGCACACCGATCAAGTTGTCGCAGATTTCCGTCGGCGACGGCGGCGGCGCGGTTTACAACCCGGCCGCGACTGCCACGGCGCTCAAGCGTGAAGTGTGGCGTGGGCCGCTCAATGCGCTGTTCCAGGATGAGAAGAATCCGAGCTGGTTGCTGGCTGAAGTGACTATCCCGCCTGAAGTGGGCGGCTGGTATGTGCGTGAGGCCGGGATCTGGACCGATACCGGCATTCTTTACGCCATCGTCAAGTATCCGGAGTCGTTCAAGCCGGTGTTGGCGACTTCGGGGTCGGGGAAAGAGTTTTACATTCGTTCGATATTCGAGACCAGTAATGCGGCGTTGGTGACGTTGTTGATTGACGACACGGTTGTGAAAGCGACGCGTGCGTGGGTGATGAATTTTGTCGCCGATGAGCTTGCCAAGCTCGACAGGAAACAGTCTGTACGGGTGGCTACAACGGCCAACATTGTTTTAAGTGGTGCGCAAACAATTGATGGTGTTGCGGTAGTTGCTGGCGATCGGGTGCTCGTTAAAAACCAGGTGCAGGCGAAAGATAACGGAATTTATGTTGCGGATAATGGTGTTTGGGGGCGTTCAAAGGATGCTGACTCAAGTGTTGACGTAACTTCGGCACTAACAGTTTCGGTGGAGATGGGGGCTACGCTTACCGACACGATCTGGCAGCTCATCACAGACGGCATAATTGTATTAGGTACTACGTCGCTGACTTTCCAAGACGTCACAGCAGGATATGCCCGTTTGTTATCGCCGGCGTTTGGGGGGAATCCAACGGCGCCGACTCCGACGCTATTCGACAATACCAAGCAGATCCCTACGACCGAGTTTGTACAGCGGGCGCTCGGGAACTTTTCGGGCGGCCGATCTATAGCTCCCAGCGGCGCTATCACACTACTGGCAGCCGACGTTGGCCAGTTCTTGTCCATAGCTTACGGCGGGGCTCAAACAGTGACGCTGCCGTTGCTGGCGGATGTTCCCATTGGGGCAACGATCACTCTTCATAATCCTTCTGGCGTAGATAAGACAATTGTCGCCGCCGGTGCTGACAAGATAAGCCCGGATGGATCGCTCTATACAACCATGACCCTCAAGTGGGGCGAAACTGTCAGCCTTACCAAGGAAACTGGAGTGTGGCGTATGCATGGTATGGGGGGTCTGAAGTATTCACCGCAGTTCAAGGCGAGTCTTAATACGAGCGGATATCAAGCAAGTCCCAGTGGGACGTTGGACCAATGGGGGACGGCTCAGTCTGATGCAAACGGCTTTGTTTATGTAACTTTCCCCATATCCTTTCCAGTCGGTTTCAGTTCGATAGTTGGAATTCACGAGGGAGGTGATATGGCGGTAGTCATGCTTGTTATGGGTACTCAAACCAAGCAGGGGTGCACTTTGCGAATAAAAAACTTGAATAGCCAAACGAACGTTAACTGGTTCGTTCGCTGGCGGGCAGTGGGGTATTAAATGAGTGATCAAATGATTTTTTTTAGTCCAAGTACCTGCGGCGCTTATAAAACAGGCATTAATGGTGCAGATATTCCGAGTGATGTTATAGAAGTACCTCTGGAGTATTGGCTAAGTCTCCTTGATGAGCTATCGACCAGTCCCAAAAAGGTTGCTGCGCGTCAGTCTGATGGTTATCCGATTTTGATAGATCCGCCTCCGCTGTCAGCCGAGGAGTTGGCAGGCATCGAACGAGAGTGGCGGAATGTCCAGTTGGCTACAACTGACGCGGTGATTGTGCGGCACCACGACGAGCAGGAGGAAGGTGTCGAGACCACTCTTTCCGCAGCTCAATATGCAGAGCTGCAAGCTTATCGTCGAGCGCTTCGCAACTGGCCAGGAGCTGGCGAGTTTCCGTTGATTGAACACCGTCCGCCGTCGCCTCTTTGGCTTATAGCCCAGTCCCAATAAACGCCCCCGCACCGACGGGGCGTTTTCTTATCCGCTTCACATCACACAACACCCGACAGCCCCACTCATCCGGGGCTTTTTCGTATCTGGAGAACCCCAAATGGCACTACGCCAAACCTACACCGTGCTCGTCCCATTCCCCACCGGAGGTGGCCACTGGTCGAGCGTCGGTCAAGAACTCGACCTGCTCGATGTGGAAGCCAGTGCGCTGCGCAGCGCTGGTCGTCTGGAGCTGAAAAAAACCGAGGCCGTCGAGTCGGCCTCTACATCCACCCCGGCCAAAAAGGCCGCTGCCAAGAAGGCTGAATAACCATGGCTGAGGTTTTGAACTTCGAGCACAACGGCATTACCGTCAATGCCACTGAATCCCCCGAGGCCATGGGTGGCCTGGGTGACAACGTCATCGGTCTGGTCGGCACTGCGCCGAAAGCGGATCTGCTGATTCCGCGTAACGCCCCGTTCCGCATCAACAGCTTCACCACCCAGGCACTGTTGGACCCGACCGGTACCGAGTCGGGCACGCTGTTTCACGCGGTGTTCCAGATCCTGAAAGTGGTCAAGGTGCCGGTCTACGTGGTCATCGTCGAAGAGGGCGCGACCCCGGCCGACACCGTGAACAACGTGATCGGCGGCATCGAGCCAGTGACCGGTCGCAAACTGGGCCTGGCCGCGCTTGGCGGTGTACCGGAAGACCTGACGATTATCGGTGCGCCGGGTTTCACCGGCACCAAAGCAGTGGCCAGTGAGTTCGCCTCGTTCGGCAAACGCATCAAGGCTCGCGTGGTACTCGACGGCAAGGATGCCGCAGTCGCCGATCAAGTGACTTACAGCCAGGAGCTGGGCGGCGCGGACCTCGGTTTCGACCGCTGCCTGCTGGTGCACAACATGCCGTCGGTGTACTCCAAGGCCGCGAAGAAAAACGTGTTCCTGGCGCCATCGAGCCTGGCCATCGCCGCGCTGGCCAAGGTCAAGCAATGGGAGAGCCCGGGCAACCAGGTGACCTACGCCGAAGACGTTTCGCGAGTCGTGGAATACAACATCCTCGACACCTCCACCGAAGGCGATCTGCTCAACCGTTACGGTATCAGCTACTACGCCCGGACCATCCTCGGCGGCTTCTCGCTGCTGGGTAACCGCTCCGTCACCGGCAAGTTCATCAGCTACGTGGGCCTTGAAGATGCGATCAGCCGCAAGCTGGTGAAGGCCGGTCAGAAGGCCATGGCCAAGAACCTGACCAAGTCGTTCATGGATCAGGAGGTCAAGCGCATCAACGACTGGCTGCAAACCCTGGTCGCCGACGAAACCATCCCGGGCGGCAGTGTGTACCTGCACCCTGAGTTGAACAGCGTCGAGAAGTACAAAAACGGTACCTGGTACGTGGTCATCGACTACGGCCGCTACGCGCCGAACGAACACATGATTTATCAACTCAACGCCCGCGATGAAATCATCGAGCAGTTCCTGGAGGACGTTCTCTAATGTTTACCAACCGCGTAAGACAGGCCATCGCGGCCACCCTGCAAGGCCTGCCGTTGTCGGCGACCGTGGAAGAGTTCACCCCGCCGAAGATCGAATTCGACATGGAAAACATGGTCGGCGGCCGCTTCGTCGTCGAGGAGATGGCCAAGAGCGCCAAGGCCCTGGGCGCCAAGTTGATCCTGCAGGGCGCCGGTCCCGAAGTGATGCTGGCGCTGGGCGTGAAGCTGGGCGACGACATCCTGCTGAACGTGCGTGAAGCCGGTCAGGATCAGGACGGTAACACCTGGTTCACCTACCACACCGTCGGCGGCAAGCTGAAGGTCCTCGAAGAAGCCATCGTGAAAATGGGTGAAAAGCCCAAGACCACCCTCGAGCTGTCCTGCCGCACCTACAACCGCCTGGAAAACGGCGTTCCGGTGATCGATGTCGACGTGCGCACCCAGAAGTTCGTGCTCAACGGCGTCGACATCCTCGGTGATGCCCGCCGCGCCGTGTTGCTGCCGTAACACCAAGGCCAACCAAGGCGCACAACCTGTGGGAGCGGGCAGGCTCGCTCCCACAAGGATTGTGGCGAACAGTTTCCTGTGCAGCACCCTTTCATGAATCACCAAGGAATTACTTACATGTCCTGGATGCCTCCCAAGCATGTCCTGTTGTCGCCGATTACCGGTGATGACGGAGCCGAGATCGAGCAGATCCAACTCAAACCGTTGTACTACGCCGCGCAGAAAGAGGCCCTGGCCCGTGCCGGCGATGATGAGGACGATCAGTTCTTCGAGCTGGCCAAGTTGGCCACGGGGTTGTCGGTCAAGGAACTGGACCAGCTCAAACGCCCGGACTACGTGAGCATCGCGCAGTACGTGCATGAGATGTCGACTCGCCCTGCTTCGTACTTTCTGGAACAGCAAGCGCAGGGCGAACAATCGGTAGACCCCGATCAAGTGCAACTGCTGCAACCACTCAACGTGGCGGGCCGCAGCATGACCTCGCTGACCCTGGAAATGCCGGTGCTGCGCGCGACCAAAGCGATGAAGAAACTGAAAACGGCCAAAGAACGCGCCGAGTTCATCACCGCCCATTGCACCGGGCTGATGCTGCCCGATCTGGACCTGCTGACCGTGCCCGACTGGACACAGCTTCAGGTACGCATCGACGATTTTTTAAACAAACCGGCGGACTTCTTTCGGAGCGCGACATCGAAGTAATCCTCGATGTGGTGCCGCTCATTTACTCGGTAAGTGAGGCGGAAATTCTGGAGTGGGACGCCGGCAAGGCCTTGCGCCGCTACGACATTGCGATCACTCGCCTTGGCGTGAAACAGGAGTAGAGCAGGATGGCAGGCAGTAAGTATTCGCTGTCCGGTGCGGCAAGCATCGAATTGCCGCAACTGGGCAGCGCCTCTGAAACGTCGGGCCTGAACCTGGCCCTGACCACGGCCAGCCTCGACATCCGTCTGCTGGTGTCGGAACAGGTAAAACTTCGCGAAGCACTGGCGTTGCTGAACATTGCTCTGTCGTCGCAGCAGTCGCTGCTCAAGGCGACTGCTTCGGTGCCTGCGGCAAGCAGTGAGCCAAAGTCCAAGTTAAAGGCTGAGGTTGATCAGCGCACGCCACCGGATTTGCTCAAGTCGGCGATGGCGACCGAGTTGGCGATGGTTGAGCTCAACCAGGTGCTGAAACTGGACAACGTCCAGTTGCAGAAACTGTCGCAGGCCAATCTGAAAATGGCCACTGACAAGCAGGTTGCTCCGAGCGGAGCAACGGCGGTTCAACTGGCCCAGGTCGAGTTGGCGGCGGCGAAGGCAGGTATCGGGGACGGGCTCGACCCGGCTAAAAAGCAGGACGAACTGCTGAACTTCACCCGAGATAGCGCGGTGACGGCGTCGGCGTTCAATCTCGACGTCAAGGCCGCCAGCGAGATGCTGTTGGGCTGGCGCACCTCAATGAAGCTGGATCGCGGACAAAGCCTGAGTCTGGCGGATGCAACCAACCATCTCGGCAACAGCGGTCTGAATGTCAAAGCGGCAGACATCGGTTCTGTCGTGCAACGCAGTGGCGAGGCGGGCATCGCCGCGGGAATGACGCCGGAACAGATGGCGGCGCTCGCGGCGGCGTTCTTGAACAGCGGCGCGGACAAGTCCGGTGCCGGTGAGGCTTTGAAAGGCTTCACCACGGTTTTGGCCAAGGGGGGCGCGGCTTCACCGGAACAGCGCAAGGCCTGGTCTGATCTGGACGGCAAATTCAATCCCGGGATGTTGGCTGATGGCCTGCGCAAGGACGCACCGGGAACGATCAACCTGGTACTTGAAGCGCTGAAGAAAAAACCAGCAGAAGAACAGCAGTCACTGACCAAGACATTGTTCGGTGATAACGCGGCGATTCTTGAACTGCTGAAAAAACCGGAAGACGTTCAAAAGGCGTTTTTACTGGTGTCCGAGCGGACATCCGACGGGACGTTGCCGAAATTCAACGGCTCCGTAGCGAAATCCGCCGAGGCGCTGGGTGAAACCTCGCAAGGGCGCTGGAATGCGCTGGATGCGAGTAAGAACCGGATGTTTGCGGCGGGCGGCAATGCCCTGGCGCCGTTGACTGATGGTTTGATGGTGTCGCTCGGTGCATTGGCCGATGGCTTGAGCGGGGTTGCTGAAGCACAACCGAAAGCTACTGCAGGATTACTGGTGCTCGCGGGAGCCATTGCGTTGGCGCGTGGTGCTGAAATCAAGGTTGCGATGGCCTCGGCCATCACCGCCGCGGCGACAAAACTTCTGGTTCTGGCAGGTGCGCGACCGATTCCCGAAACGGGGGATCTGACAGCCGATGCCAAGGCACGCGGTGGTAAGGGCAAAAAGCAATCCCGAGGCGCAAGGGCCGGAAAAAGCGCAGCTCCTGGAAAAGCCGCGACCAAGCCCATCCCAAAAAGCGCTACCAAACTGCCACGTATGTCGACCGGGAGTCGCTTGCTGGGTGCCGCCAGAATGGGCTCGGCAGTCACCAGACGGGTCGCGCCGCTGATGCTGCTCAGTGCTGGTTACGATGCCGTCAAAGGCTTGCAGGCGGGTGATACCAAAGCGGTCGGCGGGGCGCTGGGCTCAGCCGGTGGTGGGCTCGCCGGCACTTATGCCGGTGCTGCTGCCGGTGCCATGATCGGCAGTGTGGTGCCTGTTCTGGGCACGGCGGTCGGTGGCGTAATCGGTGGTTTGTTGGGGGGGATGGCGGGCAGTTGGGGAGGGGAATGGCTGGGTGAGAAACTCGCTACACCCGCCGACAAGCTCGCCGCTCCAGATCAGGTCAGCAAAGACCTGACCAACGCCCAGACGAGTAATCAACAGAACACGGTTAACGCGAACATCTATATCAATGGCCAGGATCAGGCTAGCGCCAGTCAATTGGCGAACCTGGTTGTGCAACAGATCACGGGCCAATTCGGACTCATGACCATGCCCAACTCACTCGCCATGCGAAGTGATGCGGCCCTGACTGACGGAGGTACGTGATGCGTCAGCAAATGGCACTCGGCAGTTTCATTTTCGGCCTGTCCAGAAACTTCGCTTACCACACCCTGCTGCACACCTCGGACGGCGGCTGGAAAAGCATCGACATCCTCACCAGCAAACCCAAATCCAGTCAGGTCGGCCAAGGCCTGCAAGGGCTGACGATAACAGGCAAGTCGATGTACGCGACCGCCATGGATCGGCTCGATGAGCTGCGTGCCTTGCAGGCGCTGCGCATCCCTTTGCCCTTGGTTGACGGCATCGGCCGCAACTGGGGCCTGTGGCAGATCAACAAGGTGTCGGAAACCCAAAACAACATCCTTGATGACGGCACCGCGATGGTGGTCGATTGGATTATCGAGTTGACGGAGTTCGCCAATGCGTAGGGTTCGAAGTATCGCCGGTGATTCGGTGAATCTGTTGCTGTACCGCGAGCTTGAGCGTTGTGACGATGCCACCGAGGAAGTGCTTTGGCGTCTTAATCCGGAGCTTGCCGAATGGGGGCCGATATTGCCGGCGGGTGTGTGGGTTGTGCTGCCGGAAGTGGATTCGAAACCCGTCGCACCCACACCGGTTTCGGCCTGGGATTAAGGAGGCAGCATGTCACTGGGTTTCACGCCTGCGGTAGAAATTTACGGCGCAAACGCTGCGCTGCTCAACGAACGATTGCTCAGTTGGACGCACATCGACGCAGCGGGGATCGAGTCCGATCAACTGACGCTCGTGATCAGTCTGGATGGGCTTGAAGGGTTGCCCAGCCTGGGCGGGAAAATCGGTCTGCGGGTCGGTTATCTGGAGTCGGGGCTGGTGGATAAAGGCGAGTTCGTCATTACCCGACGCACGCCGACGCTGTTCCCTCTGCGTCTGACGCTGGTGGCCACGGCGGCGCCGTTCAGTGCGGCGGATCAGACCGGGTTCAAACAGCGCCGATCGGTCAGCCATGGTCCGACGACCTTGGGTGCGCTGTTTCGCCAGTTGACATCTAGGCACGGGTTTTCCCCTCGTGTGGCCCCGGACCTGTCACTGATAAAAATCGCGCACATCGACCAGTCCAACGAAACCGACATGGGTTTTCTGACGCGATTGGCCTACCTGCATGACGCCGTCGCCAAACCGGTCAACGAGCTGTATGTGCTGGCACGGCGCGGCCAGGCGAAATCGTTATCAGGCAAAGTTCTGCCGACCATAAAGCTGTCGGTGACGAGCAACAATCGCCCAGGCGATCACGCCTTTATCTCCGCCGTTCTGGATGAAACCGCCCGGGCGAAATACCAGGGCTGCAAGACCAGTTGGTGGGACGCGGCGGCCGGCAAAGTGCGTGTCGAGGAGAGTGGCATCGCACCGTTCAAGACCCTCCGCCAGCGTTTTCAGAGCGCAGACGATGCCCAGGCCGCCGCCGAAGGCGAGACCCGCCGGATGATGCGCGAAGCACTCAAGGTGACGATCGAATGCCCTGGCAATCCGGGGTTGTCCGCTGAAGGGGTCGTGCTGCTGGACCCCACCTGGCCGGATTTCATGCGTGGTCGATGGTCGATCGACAAGGTCACCGCCACCGGCGACCGGGAAAAAAGCTATCGCTGCAAGATTGACGCGACCTGCCTGGACGCCAAGGCCTGACGCACATCCCTTGTGGGAGCGGGCTTGCCCGCGAAGACGGCAGCACACTCAACATCAATGTTGCCTGACCCACCGCTATCGCGGGCAAGCCCGCTCCCACAGGTTCAATCGCACCCTCAAAAAATATTGGAGCGCCCTCATGAAGATCACGCCGATCCTCACGCAACTGCGTGCGCAATGCCCGACCCTGGCCAATCGTGTGGCCGCGGGCATCGACCTCGCCACCCTGCAAGCCAGCAACCTGCTCGCCACGCCTTGCGCCTACGTCGTCCCCATCGCCGATGTGGCGAGCAAAAGCGTGGCGCAAAACCTGATGCTGCAACCGATCCGCGACCGCTTCGAAGTCACCCTGGTGCTCGACACCGCGGACGCCGTTGCAGCGCTGGATCAACTGCACGACCTGCGCGCCGAACTGTGGCGCGCACTGGTGGGTTTCAAGCCTGGTAACGACTACAGCGCCATCGCCTACGACGGCGGCGAAGTGGTTTCCATCAACAGCAGCCGTGTGCTCTATCGCCTGCGCTTTTTCACCGAATTCCAGCTCGGCCGCAATTTGCCGGGGCAACCGGCGCAGAGCTGGCACGAGCGTGAACTGGACGGCTTGTCGTCCTTTACCGGGGTCACCGTGCGGGTCGATGCGATCGACCCGGCGGACCCCAATCTGCAACGCCCAGGCCCCGACGGGCGCCTGGAACTGACTTTCTCTGGAGACGTAACCCCATGAGCAAACGCATCAGCGTGCTGCCGGTCCCGGGCCGTGTCGTGCCGGATCCGGAAGCGGGCGATCTGTTGCCCCTCGAGGGCCGTGAAGTGCCGGACAACGCCTGGTGGCGTCGACGTCTGGCCGATGGCGATATCACTACCAAAGCCGTGAAAGCGGCGAAACCACAGGGAGCCAAATAATGGCGATCGGATTCAGCAACATCCCCGCGGACATTCGTGTTCCGCTGTTCTATGCCGAAATGGACAACTCGGCCGCCAATAGCGCCTCGTCGGCCATGCGCCGCCTGATCGTCGCTCAGGTCAACGACAACATTGCGCCGGCCGATGCCGGCAAACTGGTGCTGGTGTCCAGCGTGGCGCTGGCCAAAAGCATTGGCGGCCAGGGCTCGATGCTCGCCTCGATGTACGAAACCTGGCGCAAGACCGACCCGATCGGCGAGATCTGGTGCCTGCCGCTGCACAGCACCGAAGGCAGCATTGCCAAAGGCGTGCTGACTCTGACCGGTGCGGCGACCCAAAGCGGCGTGCTCAACCTGTACGTCGGCGGCGTTCGCGTTCAGGCAGCCATCGTCAACGGCGCCACCGCGGCGCAAGCGGCCACCGCCCTGGCCCTGAAAATCAATGCCAGCGCCGATCTGCCGGTCACTGCGGCGGCGGTCGGAGGTGTGGTCACCCTGAGCGCCAAATGGACTGGTGACAGCGGCAACGACATCAGCCTGCAATTCAACCGCCTGGGCAAGAGCAACGGCGAAGAAACCCCGGCGGGCCTGACCTCGGCCATCACCGCCATGACCGGCGGCGCCGGTGTACCGGATCAAGTGGCTGCCGTGGCGGCGCTGGGCGATGAACCGTTCGAGTTCATCTGCATGCCGTGGTCGGATCTGTCGACGCTCAACACCTGGCAAGCGGTCATGGATGACAGCACCGGTCGTTGGTCCTGGGCCAAGCAGTTGTTCGGTCACGTCTACAGTGCCAAACGCGGCACCGTCGGTACGCTGGTGGCGGCAGGTCAAGCGCGTAACGACCAGCACATGACCATCCAGGCGCTGGAACCGGGTGTACCGCAACCGTTCTGGGTGCAGGCCGCCGCACTGGCTGCGCGCACCTCGGTGTTCATCTCGGCCGACGCCAGCCGTCCGACCCAAAGCGGCAGCCTGCCAGGTCTCGACCCGGCTCCGGCGAGCGAGCGGTTCACCCTGACCGAGCGTCAGTCGTTGCTCAACTACGGCATCGCCACTGCGTACTACGAAGGCGGCTACGTGCGCATTCAGCGTTCGATCACCACCTATCAGAAGAACGCCTACGGCCAGGCAGACAACTCCTACCTGGACAGCGAAACCATGCACCAGTCGGCGTTCATCGTGCGTCGTCTGCAAAGCGTGATCACCAGCAAATACGGTCGCCACAAACTGGCCTCCGACGGCACCCGTTTCGGCGCCGGCCAGCCAATCGTTACCCCGAGCACCATTCGCGGTGAGCTGATCGCCCAGTACGCCAAGCTCGAACTGGAAGGCCATGTGGAAAACGCCGAGCTGTTCGCCGAACACCTGATCGTCGAGCGCGACACCCAGGACCCGAGCCGGGTCAATGTGCTGTTCCCGCCGGACTACATCARCGGCCTGCGCGTGTTCGCGCTGCTCAACCAGTTCCGTCTGCAATACGACGACGCAGCCTGATCGCTGCCTTTGACTGTGTGAATTCGGCCCACCGCGTGTGGGCTTTTTATTTGAAGGGAGAAACACCATGGGTCAACTGATTGCGGGCACCTGCTACGTCAAAGTGGACGGCGCTCAATTGACCATCAACGGCGGCTGCGAAGCGCCATTGATGGCCGTTAAACGGGAAACCGTCGTGCCCGGCTTCTACAAGGAAACCGACATCGCGCCGTCGTTCAAAGTGACGGCGCTGCACACCGCAGACTTCCCGCTCAAGCAACTGATCGCAGGCTCCGACATGACCGTCACTTGCGAATTCAGCAACGGCAAAGTCTACGTACTGGCCGGCGCCTATCTGGTGGAAGAGCCGGTATCCAAAGGCGATGACGCCACCATCGAACTGAAATTCGAAGGCATCAAGGGGGCCTGGCAATGAGCAACGCCGTGAAGCTTCAAGTTGCGATCGAAGCCCACGGCGAGCCCTTGACCGAGCTCAACCTGCGCCGCCCGACGGTGCAGGAAGTGCGGGCGATCAAGGCGTTGCCGTACAAGATCGACAAGAGCGAAGAGGTCAGCCTCGACATGGACGTCGCGGCCAAATACATCGCCGTGTGCGCCGGCATCCCGCCGTCTTCGGTCAACCAGCTGGATCTGGCTGACCTCAACACGCTGAGTTGGGCGGTCGCGAGTTTTTTCATGAGTGCGGCGTCGGAGCCATCACCGACCTGATCGCAGTCGCCTATGACCTGGCCTGGTTCTGGAAGGTTGACCCCGAACAGATGATGGCCAGGCCACTGGATGTGCTCCGCGAATCGCTGGAGCACGCGCAACGGATCAATGCGATGCAGCAGGTGCAGTGATGGCAGACACACAAACGAAAGGGAAAACATCGGTGCTGCTCACGGGCATCGATGAACTGTCACCCAAACTCGGCGCCCTTCGGGAAAAAGTCGAGAGCTTCAAGAAAAATCTGGAGCAGACAGGCCTCGGCAAACTGGACATCAGCGGCTTGTTCAAGGGCGGTAGCGTGATCACGCCGTTCATGGATGCGATCAAGGTGTCCGACGCGTTCAAGGGCAAATTGACCGAAGTCAATGAAGCAGCCGAAGGCGTTGATTTGCCGAAAGCGCCGGTGAGCGCTACGCAAAACATGAATGTGTTCAGTCGCTCGATGGAGCAGGTGTCGATCGCGGCCAACACGGCCTTGCAGCCTGCTGTCGCGACCATAACGGCAGGTCTTCAACCGTTGTTGGTAGGATTTGGCAGCCTGCTTGATGACAACCCGAAACTGGTCGAAGGGTTGGCGGCAGGTGCCATCGCATTTTCGGCAATGCAAACGGCCGTGACCGGCGCGACGCAAGTGTTCGATCTGATGAGCATGGTGCTCAAGACCAATCCCATCATGCTGATTGCCATGGGCATTGCCATGGCGGCCGGTGTGATCATTACCAACTGGGAGCCGATTTCGACGTTTTTCGCCGGGCTCTGGCAAAAGGTTGTCGGTTATTGGGCTCCGATCAGCGGCGTTTTCTCGGCAATTTTTGATCAAGTCAAAGCAGTCGTGAGTGCAGGATTCGACTTCCTCAAGGCGTGGTTTGCCTGGACGCCCTACGGAATGATCCTGAACAACTGGGGGGCCGTTGTCGGTTTGTTTGCGGCGATCTGGGATCTGCTCGTGGCACTGACTGTGCCGGTGAAGGAGAAACTGCGCAGCCTGTTCGACTGGGTGCCGCTGGACGCCATTGCCGCCGCTTGGGATCAGGTCCCTGCCATGTTCTCGGGCTACTGGGAGTCGATCAAGCTTGGAGCGCAGGCGTTCTTTTCCTACCTCAGCGGGCTGTTCACTTGGTCGCCCTTGGATGCACTGAGCGAAACATGGGCATCCGTGGTTCAGTTTTTCAGTGAAAAAGCGGAAAAGCTCCGGGCCATTCTGGCGCCCATCCAGGAGATGCTTGGCGGTAGCTTTGGTGGTTTTATCGCCCAAATTACCGGCAAGGTCGAAAGCTTCACCGAGGTGCAAAAGAAAACCAATGCTGAAGGCAAGGGGGAGTTTGCGCCGGTGGCGGCGTTCATCAATGCCGCTTCCGAGCAGCCCTCAAACGCGCTGGCGACTCCCGGCAGTTTGCCGCTCAAGTCGTCGTTGTTGCAGCCCGGTTCTCTGACTCAAAACTCCAACGCCTTGATCCAACAAAGCGCCGCCAACAATCGCACGCAACTCGAAGGCGGCCTGACGGTTCGCTTCGAAAACGCGCCGGCCGGGCTGCGCACCGATCAACCGCAAACCAATCAACCGGGGCTGTCGCTCAACTCGCGCATCGGCTACCGCTCACTTTCCCTGGGAGGCTCCAATGAGTTGGCGTGACCGTTTGTTGCCGGCGTCCTTTCGCGGTGTCGGTTTCTGGGTCGATCAGGCGAAAACCCCGGTCGGTAAAAAGGGCCAGTTGCACGAGTATCCGCAGCGGGACCTGCCGTTTTTCGAGAGCCTTGGCCAACAGGCGAAGATCCATGATCTGACGGCGTTCATCGTCGGCCCCGATTGCCTGGAGCAGCGCGACAAGCTGCTCAAGGCGCTGGAGCAGGGCAGTGGTGAACTGGTCCATCCATGGCTGGGGCGGCTACAGGTCAAGGTCGGCGAATGCGACATGACCCACACCCGCCAGGACGGCGGGCTGGTGACGTTTACGCTGAAGTTTTACCCCGATGAACCGCTGCCGTTTCCGACGGCCACGATCAGCACGCAGAAGGTGCTGCTGGCCAAGGCCGACACCTTGCTGGGCTCGGCGGTGGCGCGTTTCGAACAGGCCATGACCCTGATCAAGGCCGCGCGAATCGGCATCGCCAATCTGCGCAACAGCCTGACCGGGGTGTATGACGTGATCAAGGAACAGCTCAAACCGTTGATCGAGCAATATCGGCAGATCACCGAGCTGGTCAAAGCGGTCAAGGAATTGCCCAAGGAAGTGGCGGCGGAATTCAAGGGCTTGCTCGGCGATATCAAATCGCTCAAGGACTTCGCGAAGGAGGGTTATCGTGGCGTGATTGCCGACGTGTCCCAACAGCTCGAAGCCATCCGCAAGGCCGATGCGCCGAAGCTCACCACCGGCAAGGACACCACGGCCGCAGCGCAAGCCATGGCCGATCTGGTGCAGGACACGCTGCTGGTCAAAGTGGCGCAATGGGTCGCCTCGATGCCGGTCGCGTCGACACCGGTGAAACTGTCGTCGACACCATCGCTGGAGCAGCAGGCGAACCTGCCGGTCACCCGGCAGGAGGTGCCGGTCACCGACGATTTGAAAGCACTGCAAAAGGCGCTGGTCGAGGCGACCAACCCGATGCTGGACAAGGCCAGCCCCGCGCATTATCAGGCCATCGACGATGTGAAGCAGGCGCTGCTTGCGCATCTCAAGGCAGTGGCTTCGTCGGGTGTACGACAGGTCAGCAAGTCTTTTCAGGAAAGCCTTCCGGCGCTGGTCGTGGCGTACAAGCAATTTGCCGACGCAACGCGGGTCACCGAAGTGATTCAGCGCAACGGGATTACCCATCCAGGGTACGCGCCGAACGATGTGAAAGTCTCCGGGAAGTGAACCATGAACGAGATGGATAACCGCGTCACGTTGACGGTCGGCGGCCTGGAGTACGGTGGTTGGAAAAGCGTGGAAATCACGGCGGATCTGGAGCGTCAGTTCCGCACCTTTAAGCTCAACATCACCTGGCAATGGCCGGGGCAGACCGTAGACAAGCGGATCCAGCCCGGTGACGCCTGTGAAGTGCGCATCGGCCAGGATCTGGTGCTGACCGGGTATGTGTTCAAGGCGCCGATCAGTTATGACGGGCGACAGATCAGCCTGAACATCGAAGGCAGTTCTTGTACTCAGGACCTGGTGGATTGCGCCGCCACCAACCGCCCGAACCAATGGCATGAGCAATCGCTGTTGAGCATCGTCGAAGCGCTGGCGATCACCTACAAGGTCTTTGTGGTCAGTGAAATTCCCGAGACTGCCCGGCTCAGCAGTCACACCATCGTGCCGGGGGAAACGGTGTTTCAATCCATCGACCGCTTGCTGACGCTGTTCCGGGTGTTTTCTACCGATGATGCCCAGGGCCGGTTGGTGTTGGCCCGGCCTGGCAGTGGTGGCCGAGCCAGCGATGCGCTGGAGTTGGGCAAGAATATTCTGTCGGCCAACGCGCCGATGGATTACAGCCAGGTGTTTTCCGAATACCGGGTCATCGGTCAGCAAAAGGGCACGGACAAGAAGAGCGGGACGGCGGTCAGCGAGGTTGAATCGGTGTCTGCCGACCTGAGCTACAAGCGTCGGCGGGTCACGGTGATCAACGAAGGCATGCAGATCAATCCCGATCTGGCATTGCAACGGGCCAACTGGGAAAGCGCCACCCGCGTCGGCAAGGCCAAAACCACCACCTATCAGGTGCAGGGTTGGCGGCAATCCAACGGCGATCTGTGGCGTCATAACACGCAGGTCAGGGTCAAGGATCCGGTGCTGGGATTCGATGACGACATGCTGATTTCCAAGGTGACCTACTCGCTGTCGGCGCAAGGTTCGATCACCACCCTGCAAGTCGCACCGCCGCATACCTTCGATGCCAATCCCGAGCCCCCGAAGAAAACCTGATAGCCCCTTATAAGGTAGCCCCTTAAAAGGTCGCAGCCTTCGGCCTCGCCCCTCCAAGGAATTCAACATGAGCCTACTGACACGCCTCCTGGCGCGCGGCACTGTCGTGCTCGCCAACTCGGCCACCAAGCTTCAATCGCTGCAAATGCGCCTCACCGCTGGCGAAGTGAACGACGACATGGAGCACTTCGAACCCTACGGATTCACCAGCAACCCACTGGCTGGCGCCGAAGGTGTCGCCACGTTTCTGGGCGGTGATCGCTCCCACGCCATCGTGCTGGTGGTCACTGACCGTCGCTATCGCCTCCAGTCCCTGGCCGCGGGAGAAGTGGCGATCTACACCGACGAAGGCGACAAGATCCACTTCAAGCGCGGGCGGATCATCGATATCGAAACCGCCACCCTGAATATCCGCGCCAGCAGTGCAGTCAACTTCGACACACCCGTAATCAATCAGACCGGAAAAATCGTCTCCACCGGCGATCAGATTGCTGGCGGCATCAGCCAGATCAAACACGTGCACGTCGGCGTGCAAGCGGGCAGCGGCCAGACCGGCGTACCGGCGGGAGGGCAGTGATGTTGATCAGCCAGAACCTCCACGCCGCACTGACCCGTGCAGTGCTGATCAGTCTGTTCACCTGGCGCCGCGCCGCCGATGACGATGCCCTCGACGATGAAGAGCGTTTCGGCTGGTGGGGCGACAGCTTTCCTACGGTGGCCGACGACCGCATCGGTTCRCGGTTGTGGCTGTTGCGCCGGGTCAAGCTGACCCGCCAGACCCAGATGGACGCCGAGTTCTACGCCCGCGAAGCCCTGCAATGGCTGATCGACGACGGCCACTGCAGCGCCATCGACATCATCAGCGAACGCCTCGACGCCCAGCGCCTGAACCTGCGCACGGTCCTGACCCTGGCCGACGGCGAGCGCCTGGACATCAACCCTGATAACAGTTGGCAGGTGATCTATGCCGTTTGAAACCCCTTCGCTGCCGGTGCTGATCAAACGCACCCAAAGCGACCTGGCCAGCGATTCGCTGCGCCAGTCCGATGCGCAAGTGCTGGCCCGCACCCTCGGTGGCGCCGCCTATGGCCTGTATGGCTACCTGGACTGGATCGCCGAGCAGATCCTCCCGGACAAGGCTGATGAATCGACCCTGGAACGCATCGCCGCACTGCGTCTGAACCAGCCGCGCAAATCCGCACAAGCGGCCAGCGGCAGCGTCAGCTTTACCGCCAGCGCCGGTGCCGTGCTGGACGTCGACACCCTGCTGCAATCAAGCGACGGTCGCACCTACAAAGTGACCGCCGCGCGCACCACCAGCAACGGCCTCAACAGCACCACCATCGCCGCGCTCGAAGCCGGCAGCCTGGGCAATGCCGAGGCCGGCATGACGTTGATTCCGGTGCAGCCGATAGCGGGGATCGCCGGCAATAGCTTTACCGTGCTGGCGCCGGGACTCAACGGCGGTGTAGCGCGGGAAAGCCTGGAGTCACTGCGCTCGCGGGTGATTCGCTCCTACCGCATCATCCCCCACGGCGGTTCGGCCCAGGACTATGAAACCTGGGCCCTGGAATGCCCTGGCGTGACTCGCGCCTGGTGCCGTGGCGGTTTGTTGGGGCCGGGCACGGTCAGCCTGTTCATCATGCGTGACGACGATCCGCAGCCGGTGCCGAACGACGAGCAACTGGCCGAAGTCCAGGCCTACATCGAGCCCCTACGTCCGGTCACCGCCGAAGTGCATGTACAGCGGCCGGTTCAGGTACCGGTCGTCTATCACCTCAGCGTGAATCCCGACACCACAGCAGTACGCGCCGCCGTCGAAGCGCAATTGCGAGACCTGCATAACCGTGAAGCCGACCTCGGCCAGAAGTTGTTGATCAGTCACATCCGTGAAGTCATCAGCAGCACCAGTGGTGAATACGACCACTCACTCACCTCGCCCGTCGCCGATGTCCCCGCCAATCAAAGCGAATTGCTTACGTTTGGAGGTTGCATATGGGGGGCATAAGAACCGCCGCGCAATACCACGCCCAACTGCGCAGCCTGCTGCCCAGCGGGCCGGCCTGGGACCCCGAACAAGTTCCTGAACTCGAAGAAGTGCTCGAAGGCGTCGCCCAGGAACTGGCCCGCCTCGACGCCCGTGCCGCCGACCTGCTCAATGAAATGGACCCGTCCGGCGTCAGCGAATTGGTACCCGACTGGGAACGGGTGATGAACCTGCCCGACCCGTGCCTGGGCGCCACCCCGTTGTTCGATGACCGCCGACTGGCCGTGCGCCGCCGCTTGCTCGCAGTCGGCAGCCAGGCCATCAGCTACTACATCGAAATCGCCAAGAGCCAGGGTTATCCCAACGCCACCATCACCGAATTCGAAGCCCCGCGAATGGGACGGGCGCGGTTTGGCGCGGCGCACTTCGGGACCTGGCAGGCGCAGTTCATGTGGACCCTGAATACCGGTGGGAGATTGTTGCTGGGGCGGCGTTTTGGCGCGAGTTATTGGGGCGAGCGTTTCGGGGCTAACTCAGGCAACGCCCTTGAATGCTTGATACGCCGGCAGATTCCGGCACACACCGTTTTACACATCAATTATGACTGAGAGGTAAGAACATGGATTTTCCAATTAGCGCGCCCGGCATTGGGCTGGTAGGCGGCAAATTTGTAGATGAAAACCCATTGCTTGGGACGCCGGGATCCTTGATTCCTTCCCAGTGGGGCAATGCGGTCACTGAAGAAATACTCAATGTGATTTCTGCGGCGGGCCTTGCCCCGGATGAGGAAAGTAACAATCAACTCATTGCCGCCATCCGTCTTGTAAATAAACAGCCGACCCTTCTCACGGATACTGGCGCGGCCAATGTGTATTCGGCAACTAACTCCCCAGCGTTAACTGCGCTTCCAGGTTCTGGCTACTTCCAGCACCTTGTAATCGCCCATGCCAATACTGGCGCATCGACCTATGCGCCTGATGGTTTTGCAGCCAAACCGATTTATGGTCTGGGTTTGCAACCTCTTCAAGGAGGCGAGTTGCCCGTCGGTGTGGCTGTGCTGATGTACCTGGTACAGGCTGGGGTAAACGGTGGCAACGGCGCATGGATCATCATCGAGTCACTTGGAGGAGCCTCCCAGATTGCCCCGGCGACGAAAAGTCAGCATGCCGTTCAGCTCGGCCAAGCAAGCAGCCTGTTCGCCCCACCAATCGGGGAAATGAAGTGGTTTTCCACCATGGCTCCCCCTGCCGGGTTCATGGCTGCGGATGGGGCATCGGTATCGCGCACTACTTATGCTGACCTGTTCAACGCCATCACCGCACGTCCAACCGGCAACGTGACGTCCGGTAGCAACAGCATTTCCAGCGTGACCAGTCCATCATCGATGTGGGTTGGCATGCCAATCAGTGGTACGGGAATCCCAGCTGGCGCAACTGTCACTGCTGTCGGTGCCAGTACCATCACGCTGTCCGCAAACGCCACGGCCACCAACACTGGCGTTACCGTGGCCATCTGTCCATTCGGTGTAGGCGAYGGATCGACTACGTTCAACGTGCCGGACGGGCGCGGAAAAGTCCCACGGGGTTGGGATGGCACTGCTGGCCTCGATGCTGGCCGGGTATTCGGCAGTTATCAGGCCGACATGATTGCATCCCATACGCACGATTACGGTGCGGCGGTAAACGTGCAGTCAGGCAGTGGTAATACTGTCGTTCAAGGTGGTGCTACCGGTGTAGCTGCAACACGGGCAACAGGCGGTGTTGAAACTCGCATGAAAAACCTTGCGCTTCTGGCATGTGTTAAATACTAAGGGGAATGYCTATGCTCGTATTTTTGTTACCACCCTGAAACCTTCGAATACACCGGCATGACCGACGCTTTCGAATCGCCTTTGGAGCCGGGTATTTTCTTGATCCCGGCAAATGCTACGAAAGTAGAACCGCCTGCGTTCAATAGTGTCGCTCAGATTTGCACGTTCAACGGATCCGACTGGACTATCACCAATCGTCCGGAGCCGATCCAAACCCCAGAAGAGATCCGTGCCGCGAAAATGGCAGCCATCCTAGGCAAGCGCGTAGACGAGCTGTCCACTTCTGATTGGATGATAATCAGGCATCAAGACGAGTTACTGGCCGGCGCAACACCAACACTGACAGCCAGCAAACTCAAAGCCGTTTTGGATTATCGTCAAGCGCTTCGCGATCTGCCGACAGCTGATGGCTTTCCTGAGTGCAGTCTGCCAGTGCTGACGTGGCCGACCTCCCCGTAAACGAGCCCGCAACTCAGATGACCGCCTTGAGCGGTTTTTTTCGCCTGGAAAAAAGGGGGTATTCGAGCAGGTGGCCCCGGACACTGTGAGTAAGTGATCGGTTCAACTGGGGTAGGTCGTGGGCCTGGTTACCGTTAGCGTTACCAGCCTCAGCGCCGACAACACGCTGGCCTATAGCTCCGGCCAACTGAGTCTCGGATCCAGGCGAGACAGTGCTTGCGTGCGATGCCTCCGATTGCCCGTAAATCCTAACGGAGCGAGGTGAAGATAAGGTAGCATTCCGGCCCCCATAAGTTATCGCCAGGATATTACCTTTCATGGACAGTAAGGGCATGATCGACAGCCTGACTTCGCTCCGTTTTTTCGCAGCTTTCGCCATCGTATTGCATCACGCAAAGGGGCTGGTTTTTTCCAGCGAATTCCTAAGTGGGCTCCCACTATCTTCTGGTGTAAGTTTTTTCTTTGTGCTGTCAGGCTTTATACTTAGTTATGTGTACTCTAGTAAGATGGCATATGTAGGGCTTTATAATTTTTATACTTCGCGATTCTCAAGGATATGGCCTGCGCATATTTTTACGCTGATGTTGGTTGTGGTCTTATTTCCTGCGCCTGATTGGGTGCTTGGTGCTAAGGATGGCTGGCTAGTGGCCTTGCTTAACATTTCTCTTCTTCAGTCTGCTGTTCCTGTTCCAGCATACTATTTTTCATTTAATGGCGTTTCTTGGAGTATCTCTACGGAGCTGTTCTTCTATGCGGTATTTCCATTGTTGCTTTCAGGTCTGAATAAAAATTGGCACTTTAAACTGGCGGTTTTGCTTGTTCTGGGCTTGGTGTTCTCTTATATTATCGATCTGTCCGGTGTGAATTATTATGCTCCAGATAAATTGACAGAATTTTCGGCGCACGGCTTGGCCTATATTAGCCCGCTATTCAGGGTTCAAGAGTTTTTCATGGGGATGCTGCTATTTAAGGTGTTTGACTATGTCAAGGGGTGGAAGGGATTCGGATTTGCTCTGTGCACCGTGCTTGAGGTTTTGTGTGTAGCTGGTATTGTGTTTTTGACGCAGGGCATTGTGGAGGCTTCATATTCGCTAGCTGGGATTGCGATTACTTCATATTCGCTTGTTGGAATTGCGAATAATGCTTCCGGTGAGTTCTTGTCGCACGTCGCCCTTGGGTTGTTTTTTGGTTTGGTGGTGGCTTGTTTTGCCATAAACAAAGGTTTTGTGTCAAAAATTCTAAGGCATCGGTTATTTGTAGTTCTTGGTGAAATAAGCTTTTCAATGTATTTGATTCATCAGATTGTTTTCAGGCTCTATTATGCGCACAAGCTTATGTTTGAGTCTCTGCCAAGAAATGTGGTTTTTCCCTTGCTTGTAATTGCAATTTGTTTGTTTTCATATGGTATATGGCGATTTATTGAACTGCCAGCCCAGGCCAAACTGAAGAATATTTTTTCTAAGCTTGATCGCAAGAAGGAGAGCCGAAGCTCAGCTTCATTAACCTAATCAAATAATTCCCAAGACCCGCTCCGGCGGGTTTTTTTACGCCTGGAGAAAAGTATGCCCATCACCGCGCAGCAACTGCTGCTGATCCTCCCCAACGCCCGCCAAGTTGCGGGCTTTTTTGTGCCCGTGCTCAACACCGCTATGCGCAAGTACCAGATCATCACGTCCGTGCGTATAGCCGCGTTTATCGCCCAGGTTGGGCATGAGTCTGGCCATCTCAACTATGTGAAGGAGCTGGGCAATAGCCAATACCTGAGCAAATACGACACCGGCGCCCTGGCCGCCCGTTTGGGCAACACTCCGGAACCTGACGGCGACGGTCAAAAATACCGTGGCCGAGGCCTGATCCAGATCACCGGGCGTAACAACTACCGCCAATGCAGTCTCGGCCTGTTTGGGGACGAACGTCTGCTGGCTCTGCCTGAATTGCTGGAGCAACCGCAATGGGCGGCCGAGTCCGCCGCCTGGTTCTGGGAGCAGAATGGCCTGAATGAGTTGGCCGATCGCGACCAGTTCAACAGCATCACTCGCCGTATCAACGGTGGGCTGAACGGGTTGCAGGATCGCCTGGAAATCTGGGCGCGGGCGAGGGCGGTGCTATGCCAGTCTTCGGTCTGAACGGCTGGCGATTGATCGGTCTGCTGGTGCTGGCCGGTTGTTCGGCGGCGCTGGCCTGGCAGTTTCAGGATTGGCGCTACGGCCGGCAACTGGCGGAACAGGCCAGGGTGCACGCCGAGAGCCTTAATCAACTGACTCTGGCGACCGCCACCGAGCAACAGGCCGAACAAAACAGGCGTCTGGCCCTGGAGCAGCGACTGTCAGCCAGTGAACAAACCCATTATCGAGCGCTTAGCGATGCCGAACGTGATCAAGGTCGCCTGCGCGATCGTCTTGCCACTGCTGATGTGCGCCTGTCAGTCCTCCTCGATGCCCATGACGCTGCCTCAACCTGTGCAGTGCCAGCTGCCTCCGGCACCGGCGGCGTGGATCATGGCGCCGCGAGAGCCCGACTTGACCCGGCGCATGCTCAACGAATTATCGCCATCACCGACGCCGGTGACAGCGGATTGATTGCCTTGCAGGCCTGTCAGGCCTATGTCAGGGCTCTGGCTCACTAACATTTTGATCGATCCTGAACCTTGCAAGTGCGATTCGCTCGTGTACGGTAGGCCTCATTCCGCTCGATCAGGAGAGAGCCGTGAAAGAGATCACTCATCTGGCCGATCTACTCGGCAGACGCTTGCAGCTTCTCAATGCCCACGTCACTGCCGCCGAGTCCTGCACCGGCGGTGGGATCAGCGAGGCGATCACCCGCATTCCGGGGAGCTCGGCGTGGTTCGAGGCCGGTTATGTTACCTACTCAAACCGTCAGAAAACCCAGCAATTGAATGTTCCGGCCGAGTTGTTTTCAACCGTCGGGGCGGTCAGTCGCGAGGTGGTCGAGGCCATGGTCCGGGGCGCACAGGAAAAAAGCCGGGCGCGTTTTGCCGTGGCGGTCAGCGGTGTGGCGGGGCCGGATGGCGGTTCGCCGAACAAGCCCGTGGGCACGGTGTGGCTGGCCTGGGGCGTCGGTGAGCAGGTATTCAGCGAGGTCCAGCACTTTGCCGGTAACCGCGACGAGGTCCGCCGACAAACGGTGAAGGCCGCGCTAGAGGGGCTGCTGCGGCATACCGCTGGAGAAATCTCAAATCAGGGGTAGGCGATCCTGAAACGCTGTGGAATAATACTGGCTACTTATACAGGTGTTGGCCGTCAGGCCTTATTGATTACGTGAGGACTTTAATGGACGACAACAAGAAGAAAGCCTTGGCTGCGGCCCTGGGTCAGATCGAACGTCAATTCGGCAAGGGTGCCGTAATGCGTATGGGCGATCAGGACCGTCAGGCGATCCCGGCCATTTCCACTGGCTCTCTGGGTCTGGACATCGCGCTCGGCATTGGCGGCCTGCCAAAAGGCCGTATCGTTGAAATCTACGGTCCTGAATCCTCCGGTAAAACCACCCTGACATTGTCGGTGATCGCCCAGGCTCAAAAAGCCGGCGCGACCTGCGCATTCGTCGACGCCGAACACGCTCTCGACCCTGAGTACGCCGGCAAACTGGGCGTCAACGTCGACGACCTGCTGGTTTCCCAGCCGGACACCGGCGAGCAGGCCCTGGAAATCACCGACATGCTGGTGCGTTCCAACGCCGTTGACGTGATCATCGTCGACTCCGTGGCCGCTCTGGTGCCAAAGGCTGAAATCGAAGGCGAAATGGGCGACATGCACGTGGGCCTGCAAGCCCGTCTGATGTCCCAGGCGCTGCGTAAAATCACCGGTAACATCAAGAACGCCAACTGCCTGGTGATCTTCATCAACCAGATCCGCATGAAAATCGGCGTGATGTTCGGCAGCCCGGAAACCACCACCGGTGGTAACGCGCTGAAGTTCTACGCATCGGTTCGTCTGGACATCCGTCGTACTGGCGCGGTGAAAGAAGGTGATGAAGTCGTCGGTAGTGAAACCCGCGTCAAAGTCGTGAAGAACAAGGTGGCTTCGCCGTTCCGTCAGGCCGAGTTCCAGATTCTTTACGGCAAGGGCATCTACCTCAACGGTGAGATGATCGACCTGGGTGTGCTGCACGGTTTCGTCGAGAAGTCCGGTGCCTGGTATGCCTACAACGGCACCAAGATCGGTCAGGGCAAGGCCAACTCGGCCAAGTTCCTGGCAGACAATCCGGAAATCGCCGCGACTCTCGAGAAGCAGCTGCGCGACAAGCTGCTGACCCCGGCACCGGACGTCAAGGCTTCGGCCGTCAGAGAGACCGAAGACGACCTGGCTGACGCTGATATCTGATCGATCCGATGACCGCCGTACTCGATAYACTCGTCGCGGTTCGGCGAACCGCAATGGACCTGCTCGCGCGACGCGAGCACGGTCGAGTCGAGCTGACGCGTAAACTGCGTCAGCGCGGCGCCCCCCCTGAAATGATCGACACAGCACTTGACCGCTTGACGGAAGAGGGGCTGTTGTCCGAATCCCGCTACCTCGAAAGCTTCGTTTCCTACCGTGCCCGTTCCGGTTATGGCCCTTTGCGAATTCGCGAAGAGCTGAGCCAGCGCGGCCTGCAACGTACCGACATTGAGCTCGCCTTGCGCGAGAGTGGTATCGATTGGCAGGAACAACTGGAAGACACCTGGCGGCGCAAATTTTCCGGGCATTTACCGATAGACGCTCGGGAGCGTGCCAAACAGGGCAGGTTCCTGAGTTATCGGGGATACTCCATGGAAATGATCAGCCGCTTGTTCAGCGGCCGAGGGATGGACGATTGACTGAAACGGCTCGCTATTTCGATAGCGGGCCGTTTTTTTGCATCACGTTACCTTGGACGGTTGCCGTATGCGTTGTTGCGCCTGGGGTTTGGACTGGGTCCAGTTTTCCGGCAGGTTGATGTAATCCACCAATTCCCGCAGACGGCCATGATCACGAGCGTTGAAGGTGAAGGACAAGCGCGCCAGATGGCTGAACTGCGCTTCGTCGTGCTCCTCGCCACTGTAGGCATGCTGATGGAAATGATCGCTCAGGCACAGGTCGGCGAATGCCTCCTGCATGTGTTCAAGCGCCCGGTCGCTGAGTGTGTGGTTCATGCGAATCACGAACTGATGYTTSAGCCAGCGGCTGGAGTGGAAATTRCTGTAGAACTGRTTGATCTGCTCGACGGCCTCTTCGGCGCTATAGACCAGGCTCAGCAGCTTCATGTCGGTCGGCAGGATGTAGCGATTTTCCTCCAGTTGATGGTGAATGAAGTCCAGCGCGCCTTGCCAGAACTTGCCGCCCGGCGCATCCAGTAGCACGACAGGCACCAGCGGGCTTTTACCGGTCTGGATCAGGGTCAGTACTTCCAGCGCTTCATCCAGCGTGCCAAATCCCCCTGGGCACAGGACCAGCGCGTCGGCTTCCTTGACGAAGAACMGCTTGCGGGTAAAGAAAAAGTGGAAGGGCAGCAAGTTGGCGGTGCCATTGACCGTGGGGTTGGCATGCTGCTCGAAGGGCAGGGTGATATTGAATCCCAGGCTGTGTTCCAGGCCGGCACCTTCATGGGCTGCCGCCATGATGCCGCCGCCGGCGCCGGTGATGACCATCATGTCCGAGCGCGCCAGAGCGGCTCCCAGTTCTCGGGCCAGGCCATAAAGCGGGTGTTCTATCGGCGTGCGGGCCGAGCCGAAAACGGTGACTTTACGTCGACCCTTGAACTGCTCCAGCACACGAAAAGCATGCTCGAGTTCACGCAGGGTTTGCAGGGTGATCTTGGCATTCCAGCGGTTGTGATCTTCCTGGGCCATGCGTAGCACGGTCAGGATCATGTCGCGGTAAATCGGGATGTTGGGGCTGTTGGGTGAAACCAGGTTGAGTTGTTCTTCGACCTTGCTGGTGAGGTCGTGGCCGCTTTCTTGAAAATGACGGCTCAGTAGGTCATTCGGTTGGTAAGGCATTCAACTTCTCCTTCTGCACAGAACCCTCGGCCCCGACAAAACAATTGTCGGCGCCGCGACACCCCTTGTGTCGCTGTCTGCCCAAGCCCATGCCTGGGCGCTCTACTTGACTCGGTTGCAATCGAGCCATCCATACGGGCTCTGCTTATCCCTTGAATGAAAGAAACGTTCGCACAATAAGACACCGTAATGGGCAGCCCCTTTTCTGCCCTTAAAAAAACAACATGAACACTTTGAATTTAGACCCTCGCAACGATTTTCGCTGGCTTGATCATTGCGCCGCAAAGTCTTTCCTGGCAACCGCTTATTGACGATTTACAAGGTGCTTTCACCGCTCGTCTGAACGCAAGCCGCATGTCTCGCGCTCTGATTTACTAAGTTACAGGCGTGACACGACAACTTTGCGTCAACGGCAGGACGCGACGTTCAAGCAATTCAGGGATTTATCGCGTGATCAACGGCGATCAATGCATGCAGGGAGGCGGGAAACCATGCCCAGAGTGACTCTGGAGATCGATGCGCAACTGTATCGATTGCTGAAAGCATCGGCCGAGACCCATCATTTGAGTCTCGAAGAAGAGTGCTGTCGACGTCTGGAGGGTGGGGAGCGACGTTCGCGTTACTTGCAGGCGCTGTTGGCAGAGCTGCGCGCCGAGGATGAACAGCGGCGCGCCAATGCCAGGTAATTATTTCTTCTTCGCGGGAGTCTCTTTCGGGCAGTCCGAGTCCTGGAAGCTGGCGGAGCCGACCGGACGGTTGGTCTTCACCTCGGTGAAGTCGTAACGCATGATCGCGCCCTTGGCCATCAGCTTGCGGAACCCTGGGTTTCTGCATACGGAGGCGCCAAGCTGGAAGTACACCGCTTTGGGATCGGCGCGCATTTTTTCGGCGTGGCTGCTTTGCACGCTCAAGTGGTTGATCAGCACTTTTCCTTCGGCAGTGTAGCCCTGATCAAGAATGTCTTCGTTGATCGCCCGTGGAGTGCCAACGCTGCTTTGTACGGCGACGTTTCGCAGCTCTCTGTTGAGATTCTGCTCACTCAAGGATGCAGCCTGAGCGCTAAAGGACGACGCCAGCAAAATGGCAGCGGTGGGAACGATAAGGCGCAGCATGAAACTCTCCTGGTTCAGTGACTGGTGGTTCGACCAGGCACATGACTGTGCGTTCAGTGGCGGCGAATTATAGGGGAGGAGGTCTGAGCGGTACAGGCTTGCACCGGCTGCTCTGATAAACTGCCGCGACTTTTTGCCCTTGCGAGTGTTTTTCGTGTCGATTTTCCATCCACTACGGTGCTGCCTGCGATGAACCCTGTCACCCCGCGCTTTGCCGCAAACGCCGTCGCCCGCTTGCGCGATCAGCGAGAGGAGGAGGGCATCAAGCCGATTCAGGCCCGTGGCTGGAGAGCGCCGCGATGCCGTGATTGCCGCGTGATTGAAAGTCATTGCCTGTGTGCCTGGCGCCCGTCGGTCGAGGCCCGCTCGGGCGTGTGCCTGATCATGACCAACAAAGAAGTATTCAAGCCAAGTAACACCGGTTGGCTGATCGCTGATGTGGTGCGCGACAATCATGCATTCATCTGGTCGCGTACCGAGACTGATGAGCAACTGCTGGCGCTGTTGGCCGATCCGCAATGGCAACCGTACCTGGTGTTTCCGGGCGAATACGTCGAACCCGAGCGAGTTACCCACAGTGTCGCGGTCGATAGCACCAAGCGCCCGCTGTTCATTCTGCTGGACGCCACCTGGACCGAAGCCCGTAAGATCTTTCGCAAGAGCCCGTATTTTGATCGCTTGCCGATCTTGAGCCTGCTGCCCGAAAAACTGTCACGTTATCGACTGCGCCGCTCCACCCGTAGCGAACATTTATGCACCGCTGAAGTGGCTGCACTGTGTCTCGATCTGGCCGGTGATACCGAGGCTGCGTCAGCGCTGGACGCTTATTTTGACGTGTTCAGTCAGCATTATCTGGACGCGAAAAAACAGCTGGACATGAACCTCGCCACACCGGCCCACGCCGAGCTGATGCGGTTTGTTCATAACGACGTCCCCGCCATGTTCTGATTGTCGCCCATACTGCAAAGAACTGTACCGGTTATGTATCTTGACCACCCCGGTTTCGCTGGGCATGCTTGGCGCCGATTGGGGCGCGGCCATCGTTTGATACGCCGTATTTTTACGTGAATAGCCATGTGATTGGCGTTGAACGTGCCCTGTTGGTGCATCTGCGTGGCTGCACCTGGAGTTGTTTGAAAAACAGGATCATTTGAAAAATGGCCACATACGAAATCCTGATTGCCGATGACCACCCTCTTTTTCGTAGTGCCTTGCATCAAGCATTGACCCTGGGTCTGGGCCCGGATGTCCGGCTGGTGGAAGTGGCGAGCATTGCCGAGCTGGAAAGCCGTCTGACCGAAAAGGCCGATTGGGACCTGGTGTTGCTGGACCTGAACATGCCAGGGGCCTACGGTTTTTCCGGGCTGGTGCTGTTGCGCGGTCAGTACCCGCAGATTCCAGTGGTGATGGTGTCGGCGCAGGAAGAAGCGTCGATCATGGTGAAGTCCCGTGAATTCGGCGCCAGCGGTTTCATTCCCAAGTCCAGTGACTTGAGTGTCATTCAAAAAGCCGTACGCGCGGTGCTCGATGGTGATGTTTTCTGGCCGCCCCAGGCCTTCGAAGCCGTCAGCGTTTCCGACGAAGCCAAGGCTGCCAGTGAAGGCCTGGCCAGCCTGACGCCCCAGCAGTTCCGGGTGTTGACCATGGTCTGTGAAGGTTTGCTGAACAAGCAGATTGCTTACGAATTGAGCGTTTCCGAAGCGACGATCAAGGCCCACGTCACCGCGATTTTCCGTAAGCTGAATGTACGGACCCGGACTCAGGCGGCGCTGCTCTTGCAACAACTTGAGTCAATTTCGAGCCACTAAGGTGTTATGTATTCACGCTTTTTTGACTTTGCTTAATCTAGCTTTCCCACTCCTTTTTGGTCAGTTGCTTACTCTATGTCACCTTTCAAAGGCCAGACCGGCCTAAAACGCATCCTCAACGCCTCCGGCTATTCCTTTGACGGCCTGCGCGCGGCCTTCACTGGCGAGGCGGCCTTCCGGCAACTGGTGTTGCTCAATGCCATCCTGATTCCGCTGTCGTTCTTCCTGAATGTCAGCCGTGTCGAGCAGGCGCTGCTGATTGCAGTCTGCCTGTTGGCGCTGATCGTCGAATTGCTCAACTCGGCGGTCGAAGCGGCCATCGACC
Source organism: Pseudomonas sp. 05N433 (assembly GCF_056396925.1). NCBI lineage: Bacteria > Pseudomonadati > Pseudomonadota > Gammaproteobacteria > Pseudomonadales > Pseudomonadaceae > Pseudomonas > Pseudomonas sp. 05N433. Next base: position 145,697 of record NZ_JBFTML010000002.1, read on the forward strand.
GCATTTCCCTGGAGCGGCACCCACTGTCCAAGAACGCCAAGGACATGGGCAGTGCCGCTCAACTCGTGGCATTGAGCATGATCGCGCTGGTATGGGCGGTGATCCTGCTTTAAGCGATGGCAGGCAGAACGATCTCGTCGCTGCGCTGAACCCCGGCGGTGAAGGCGCGGCACAGTTCGAGGAACTCGCGCATCGCCGAGGTCTGATATTTCTGTTTGTGCCAGATGAAATAGAACTGCCGCGCCAGGTCCAGATCCGGTGTTTCTACCGGCACCAGGCTGCCACGACGGAACGCATCGCGCAGCGCCAGGCGCGAAATGCAGCCAATCCCCAAACCCGATTCCACCGCGCGCTTGATCGCTTCGGTGTGTTCCAGTTCCAGGCGAATGTTTAGCGCGCTGCGGTGGTGACGCATGGCCTGGTCAAAGGTCAGCCGCGTGCCCGAGCCTTGTTCTCGGAGAATCCACGCCTCATGACTCAGCTCCTCCATAGTGGCAATACCGCGTTGAGCCAGCGGATGCTGGGGCGCGCAGAACACCACCAGTTCATCTTCGACCCAGCTCTGCACTTCGATGTCCGGATGGCTGCAGTCGCCTTCGATTAGACCCAGATCAATTTCATAGTGAGCCACCTGTTGCACGATGTTGGCGGTGTTCTGCACATGCAGCTTCACCTGGCTTTCCGGATGGCGCTGCATGAAGCTGCCGATCAGCAGGGTGGCCAGGTAATTGCCGATGGTCAGGGTCGCGCCGACCGCCAGGGAGCCGAAACCGGACTTGCCGTTGAGCAAGTCTTCGATTTCCTTGGCCTGATCGAGCAGGGCCACCGCTTGCGGCAATAGCTGTTTGCCGAGGGCGTTGAGGCTCAGCCGTTTGCCGGCGCGATCGAACAGCTGACAGCTGCACTGGCGCTCCAGCTCGGTGATCGAGGTGCTCGCCGCCGATTGCGAGAGGTTGAGCAGGCCCGCGGCACGGGATACGCTTTCCTGCTGGGCGACGGCGACGAATACTTGAAGTTGACGGAGAGTAAATCGCATATCGATATAACCGATAACCCTTATCTTAATAATCCATTTAACAGATATTGTCGCTGCCATTAGAATGCGATGCAATTGTGCACATCATTGGCGCAGGCAAAATCTCCAGGAGTCCCACGTACATGAGCAACATGAACCACGAGCGTGTCCTCAGTGTTCATCACTGGAACGACACTCTGTTCAGCTTCAAGTGCACCCGCGATCCGGGCCTGCGCTTCGAGAACGGTCAGTTCGTGATGATCGGCCTGCAACAGCCCAACGGCCGGCCGCTCATGCGCGCTTACTCGATTGCCAGCCCGAACTGGGAAGAGCATCTCGAGTTCTTCAGCATCAAAGTGCCTGATGGCCCGCTGACTTCCCAGTTGCAGCATCTGAAGGAAGGCGACGAGATCATCATCAGCAAGAAGCCTACCGGCACCCTGGTGCTGGATGACTTGAAGCCTGGCAAGCATTTGTACCTGCTCAGCACCGGTACCGGTCTGGCGCCGTTCATGAGCGTCATCCAGGACCCCGAAACCTACGAGCGTTTCGAAAAGGTGATCCTGTGCCACGGCGTGCGTTACGTCAACGAAGTCGCTTACCGCGAATTCATCACCGAGCACCTGCCGCAGAACGAGTTCTTCGGTGAGGCCCTGCGTGACAAGTTGATCTACTACCCGACCGTGACCCGCGAGCCGTTCGAAAACGAAGGCCGCCTGACCGACCTGATGCGCAGCGGCAAGCTGTTCAGCGACATCGGCCTGCCGCCGATCAACCCGCAGGACGACCGCGCCATGCTGTGCGGCAGCCCGAGCATGCTCGACGAGACCAGCGAAGTGTTGAACAGCTTCGGCCTGACTGTTTCGCCGCGGATGCGCGAGCCGGGTGATTACCTGATCGAGCGTGCGTTCGTCGAGAAGTGACCGAAGGTCACTTGTAGGAGCCGGCTTGCTGGCGATGGMAAACTTCAAAGCGCTATCGCCAGCAAGCCGGCTCCTACATTCAATGGCGTAGTGCACAGAAAAGCCCGCATGACCTGAGAAGGTCATGCGGGCTTTTTCGTTTCCGGGGTTCAGGCTTTTGCGGGAATGACTTCCAGGACGCGGATCACGCCCGTCTCAGGATAATGCCAGCGCACATCCAGATCCCAGAACTGCGCGCCGTATTCGCGCTCAGGCGTAGGAATCTGGTACGCCGGGCGTGGGTCTTGTGCCAGGCATTGCTCGATCAACTCGACCAGAGGCTCGCCAAGCCGCTGAGCGTGGCCGTGGGCCTGTTGCAGGGCCGAGTCCGTCCACTGCACGGGAATCAGCAGCGGCGGGGCGCTGGCGATGTCGTTGGACGCCGTGTCGATGATGTCGGCGTAGGGCACGTAAGGTTTGATGTCGAGAACTGGCGTGCCGTCCAGCAAGTCGATGCCGGAGATCCACAGTCGATTGGCTTCGACCTTGTCCAGTTTGACCACCGACTGGCCGATGCCATTAGGACGATGCGTTGCGCGGGTGGCGAACACGCCCATGGATTTGTTACCGCCCAGGCGCGGCGGGCGGACTTTGAGGCGTGGCTTTTCTTCCAGCGCTTGATGGAACAGGAACAGCAGCCACACATGGCTGACCTGCTCCAGCCCCTGCACCGCATCACCCTGATCAAACGGCGCCACCAGCTCCAGTACGCCYCGAGCGGCCGGGGCCAGTTGCGGTTGACGCGGAATGGCGAACTTCTCCTTGAAGCAGGAGCGCACGAAGCCGATGGGGGAAACGCTGTAGGTCATGGTCTGGGGTCGAGGCCGGGATTAGGGCGGCATGATAACCCGAGCGGCCTCGAGATCGGTGCTGCCTATTACTCCGTCATCGCGGGCAAGCCACGCTCCCACAAGGTTCTCGAGTGAACGCAAATGTTGTGTACGGCATAAAACCTGTGGGAGCGTGGCTTGCCCGCGATAGCCGCGCCGCCGATCTAGAGACTAAACCCGCCATCCAAAGGAATGACATTCCCGGTCATATACGCCCCGGCCGTACTCGCCAGGCTAATCGCCAGCGCCGCCATTTCTTCCTCCCGGCCCCAGCGCTTCATCGGAATCAACGCCGTGTCCTCGGCCAGCGCCTGCTCATCGTTGCCGATGTGCTGAGTCATCTTGCTCGGGAAACGTCCCGGTGCGATTACGTTGACGTTGATGTGCTGGCTCACCAACTCTCGCGCCAGAATCCGCGACAGTTGATGCAGGGCGGCTTTGCTCGGGCCGTAGGCATACGCCTGTTCGCCGAAGGAAGAAATCCCGGCCACCGAGCCAATGTTGATGATCCGTGCCGGATTCGCCGCCGAACCGGCCTTGCGCAGCAGCGGTAGAAATTGCTGGATGCAGTTGAACACCGAGGTGACGTTGAGCTGCATGACTTTTTCCCAGCCCTTGACCGGGTAACTCTCCAGCGGCGCACCCCAGGTGGTACCGGCATTGTTCACCAGAATATCCAGATGACCGATCTGTTCGCTCAATTGCGCGGCCAGTTGTTGAACGCCTTCTTCATGCGCCAGGTTGGCGGCCATGGCGTGGCAAATCCCGAAGGCACTCAGCTCATCGGCAGTTTGCTGGCAGGCTTCGGCATCCCGGGCGCACACGTACACGATGGCGCCGGCCTCGACATAAGCCTTGGCGATCATTTTGCCGATACCGCGGGTGCCGCCGGTCACCAGAGCGGTGCGGCCTTGCAGAGAGAAGTAGGGATGCATGGCGAGTCCTGAGAGCTGAGGGTCAATACACCCTAGTCTTCAGCCGCCGGAAGCGGAGCCACTATTTTTGCGCGGAATGAACATCTATACAGATTGGTCTGCGACCGCGCTTGTAGGAGCCGGCTTGCTGGCGATGGCGTTCTCAAGATCGCCATCGCCAGCTAGCCGGCTCCTACAAGCGCGGCGCGATTTACTGCGGGCGCACGCGCAGGGTSAGGCCCTTGAGGAAGTTGCGCAGCARTTGRTCGCCGCACGGGCGGTAGTTAGTGTGGCCGAACTTGCGGAACAGCGCGCTCAGCTCAGGCTTGGACACCGGGAACTCGGCGGCCTTGAGGATGGCGTGCATGTCGTCTTCCTTCAGTTCGAAGGCGACGCGCAACTTCTTCAGGATGATGTTGTTGGTCACCGGCACTTCGATCGGCTGCGGCGGACGGCTTTCGTCCTTGCCACGCTTGAAGATCACCAGGCCATCGAGGAAATGCGCCATGACTTCGTCCGGGCAGCGTACGAAACCTTCCTCGTCTTCTTCTTTCTTGTCGAGGTACGTCACCAGGTCTTCCAGCGTGACGTCCATGCCGCCGAGCTTGATGATCTCGATGACTTTCTTGTCGCTGATGTCGAGCATGTAGCGCACGCTGCGCAGTACGTCGTTATGAATCATGTGTGCAGTCCTGATATTTCGCTGTGGGCGCCGCATGAAGCTGCGGCGCCGAAATGTATGGCGGCGGGAAAAGCCTTAGAACTTCTCTTTGCCGGACAGGTAGCGCCATTGCCCCAACGGCACTTTGCCGATGGACACACCGCCGATGCGGATGCGGCGGATGGCGACGACCTTCAGGCCGACGGCCTGGCAGAACAGGGCGATCACACCCGGTTGTGGGTTTTTCACGGCAAAGCGCAGGCGGTTTTCGTTCTGCCAGCTGGCTTTGACCGGCGGCAGTTCCTTGCCCTTGTACGTCAGGCCGTGGTTCAGGCGGTTGAGGCCGTGAGCCACCATGTCGCCTTCGACCTCGACCACATATTCCTGCTCGATCTTGCTGGCATCGGCGGTGAGTTTGCGCAGAATCTTCCAGTCCTGGGTGAACACCAGCAGACCGCTGGCGTTGGCCTGCAGGTCGGCGCTGGCGGTCAGGCGCAGAAAGTGACCCTTGAGCGGACGTTTGCCGTAGCGGTGTTCTTCGCTCAGGGTCGCGGCGCTGAGGGTCGCCATGGCGCTGTCCGCGTCCATGCCCGCCGGGACGTTCATCAGGATGGTCACCGGCTCCGGCGCAGTGGCCTTGGCCTCTGGGTCGAGCTCGACTTTCTGGGTGTCGACCTTGAACTGCGGCTCGTCGATGACTTCACCGTCGACGGTGACCCAGCCGCCCTCGATGAACAGCTCAGCCTCCCGACGGGAGCAGCCGACGAGTTCGATGAGGCGTTTGGAGAGACGAATCGGGTCAGTCATGACAGGGCCGTAACAAAAAAGGGGTGGGCATTGTACCTGCTGGGCGCGGGTTAATCGCGAGTCCATTTGCCTCATGTGTTTTTAATGTGGGAGCGAGCAAGCCTGTTCCCACATGGCGCCATGGTGTGTCAGCCATTGCGCGCCAGTTGCTGGCCCTGGCGCAAACGCATGTGCAGCAACGGGTAAGGCTGGCCCATACCGTCATGTTCCGAACGACCAATTACCTCGAAGCCCTGCTTGAAGTAAAAACCCAGGGCCTGTGGGTTCTGCTCGTTGACGTCCAGCTCATCGGCGTTCAGGTGTTCCAGGGCATAGCGCAGTAATTGCTTGCCCAGGCCTTGGCCACGGTGATCCGGATCGATGAACAGCATTTCGATCTTGCCCGCTGCCACGCCGGCGAACCCGGTGATGCGCTGGCGCGAGTCTTTGGTGCAGATCAGCATGACGGCGTCGAGGTAGCGGGTCAGGACCAGGTTCTTCAGCAGTTCGATGTAGCTGTCGGGCAGAAAGTCATGGGTAGCGCGCACCGAGGCTTCCCACACGCGGGTGAGTTCTTCGTAGTCGCTCTGTTTCGGTGTGTAAATGACCGAATGTTGGCGCATGGCCGCTTGCTCCTTCTGTTAAGAGCCGTTCCTGTAAGGCTGCGAGTTTTTTCTCCCACAAAACGATAGACGTAAAAAAGCCCCGCATCTCGTCAAGAGAGCAGGGCTTTTCGTATTTTTTGCGTTTAGATCTGTTCAGCCCACAGGTCGTATTCGTCGGCGTCAGTCACTTTGCACCAGACCTTGTCGCCCGGCTTCAGGTTGCTGCCATTGTCGATGAACACGTTGCCGTCGATTTCCGGGGCATCGAAGAAGCAGCGGCCAACCGCGCCTTGCTCGTCGACTTCGTCCACCAGCACTTCGATCTCACGGCCGATGCGCATTTGCAGGCGTGCCGAGCTGATGGCCTGCTGGTGCGCCATGAAGCGATCCCAGCGGTCTTGCTTGACGTCGTCCGGAACGATCTCCAGGTCCAGATCGTTGGCCGGTGCGCCTTCGACCGGCGAGTACTGGAAGCAGCCGACGCGGTCCAGCTGGGCTTCGGTCAGCCAGTTCAACAGGTACTGGAAGTCTTCTTCGGTTTCGCCGGGGAAGCCGACGATGAAGGTCGAACGGATGATCAGGTCCGGGCAGATTTCGCGCCAGTTCTTGATGCGCGCCAGGGTCTTGTCTTCGAAGGCCGGGCGTTTCATGGCTTTGAGGACTTTCGGGCTGGCGTGCTGGAACGGGATGTCCAGGTACGGCAGGATTTTCCCGGCGGCCATCAGCGGGATCAGCTCGTCGACGTGCGGGTACGGATAAACGTAGTGCAGGCGAACCCAGACGCCGAGGGTGCTCAGGGCTTCGCAGAGTTCGGTCATGCGGGTTTTCACCGGCGCGCCGTTCCAGAAACCGGTGCGGTATTTCACGTCGACGCCATAGGCGCTGGTGTCCTGGGAAATCACCAGCAGCTCTTTGACGCCGGACTTGACCAAGCGCTGGGCCTCGTCGAGCACGTCACCGACCGGGCGGCTGACCAGTTTGCCGCGCATCGACGGGATGATGCAGAAGCTGCAGCTGTGGTTGCAGCCTTCGGAAATCTTCAGGTAGGCGTAGTGGCGCGGGGTCAGTTTGATCCCTTGCGGCGGCACCAGGTCGATCAGCGGGTTGTGATCCTGACGCGGCGGCACGACGTCGTGCACGGCGTTGACCACTTGCTCGTACTGCTGCGGACCGGTCACGGCCAGCACACTCGGGTGCACGTTACGGATATTGCCTTCTTCGACGCCCATGCAGCCGGTCACGATGACCTTGCCGTTTTCCTTGATGGCTTCGCCGATCACTTCCAGGGACTCAGCCTTGGCCGAGTCGATGAAGCCGCAGGTATTGACCACCACGACGTCGGCGTCCTGATAAGTGGACACAACGTCATAGCCTTCCATGCGCAGCTGGGTAAGGATGCGCTCGGAGTCGACCAGTGCTTTCGGGCAACCCAGGGATACGAAGCCAACCTTTGGATTGGCCGGCGCAGGAGTGGTGGACATGTCTAACCTCGGTATTTGTGACGCCTCCAGCCGATGACGGCAAGGCGACAGACGGGCGCTATGTTGCACCCTCTGGTCAAAAAGTGCGCAATTCTAACGATGGGCGGCGCACTTGACCAGCTTTATGCAGRGAAATACGACGAGTGCTGCGCTATGCTTCGCGCCGTTACGCTTTATCGATTTTTTACAGTCAATAAAACGTCTGTAACAACAAGTAAAACAGTGCATGCTGCACCACAAATCATAGTGCTTCTTCGAAGAGGCCGGATCTGAGTAGTAGGAGTGACGGATGGGGCAGGCAAGTAGTCAGGCGATAGCCGGTGGGCATTCGGCGGCGAAGCCGATCAGCATGCTGGTCGCGGCGGTCGGAGTGGTTTATGGCGACATCGGCACGAGCCCGTTGTACACCCTCAAAGAAGTGTTTACCGGTGGCTATGGCGTAGCGGTCAACCATGACGGCGTGCTGGGCATTCTGGCGCTGATCTTCTGGTCGCTGATCTGGGTCGTGTCAATCAAATACATACTGTTCGTATTGCGGGCCGACAACCAGAGCGAGGGTGGGATCATGGCCTTGACCGCGCTGGCACGACGAGCGGCGGGGGGGCATGCAAAATTACGCACGCTGCTGGTGGTTTGCGGGCTGATCGGCACGGCTTTGTTCTACGGCGATAGCATGATCACCCCGGCGATTTCCGTACTGTCGGCGATTGAAGGGCTGGAGCTGGCCTTCGAAGGCATCGACCATTGGGTGGTGCCACTGTCGCTGGTGGTGCTGGTGGCGTTGTTTCTGATTCAACGTCACGGTACGGCGCGGATCGGCATTCTGTTCGGGCCGATCATGGTCACCTGGTTTCTGGTACTCGGTGCAATGGGTGTGTATGGCATCAGCCAGCACCCGGAAGTGTTGCAAGCGATAAACCCGGTGTGGGGCGTGCGCTTCTTCGTGGACCATTCAGGCATGGGGATCACTATTCTTGGCGCCGTGGTGCTGGCGTTGACCGGTGCCGAGGCGCTGTACGCCGACATGGGCCATTTCGGTCGCAAGCCGATCGCTCGGGCCTGGTTCATTCTGGTGCTGCCCGCACTGGTACTGAACTACTTCGGTCAGGGCGCATTGCTGCTCGGTGATCCGGAAGCCGCCCGCAACCCGTTCTATCTGCTGGCGCCAAGCTGGGCGCTGATCCCGTTGGTAGTGTTGTCGACCATGGCCACGGTGATTGCCTCGCAAGCGGTCATCTCCGGTGCGTTCTCCCTGACCCGCCAGGCGATCCAGCTCGGCTATATTCCGCGGATGCGCATTCAGCACACCTCCAGTGCCGAGCAAGGGCAGATTTATATCGGCGCGGTGAACTGGTCGCTGATGGTCGGCGTAATCCTGCTGGTACTGGGCTTCGAGTCCTCCAGCGCCCTGGCCTCGGCCTACGGCGTGGCGGTGACCGGGACCATGTTGATGACCACGATTCTGGTGTCGGCGGTGATGCTGCTGCTGTGGAAGTGGCCACCGGTTCTTGCGGTCCCGGTGTTGCTCGGTTTCCTGTTGGTGGACGGTCTGTACTTCGCCGCCAACGTGCCGAAAATCGTTCAGGGTGGCGCGTTCCCGGTGATCGCCGGTATCGCACTGTTCATCCTGATGACCACCTGGAAACGCGGCAAGCAATTGCTGGTGGATCGCCTGGACGAAGGCGGGTTGCCGCTGCCGATCTTCATCAGCAGTATCCGCGTGCAACCGCCACATCGGGTCCAGGGCACCGCTGTGTTCCTTACCGCTCGCCCGGATGCCGTGCCCCACGCGCTGTTGCACAATCTGCTGCATAACCAGGTGCTGCACGAGCAAGTGGTGTTGCTGACAGTGGTGTACGAAGACATCCCGCGCGTCCCGCCGCAACGACGTTTCGAGGTCGATTCTTACGGCGAAGGCTTCTTCAGGGTCATCCTGCACTTCGGTTTCACCGACGAGCCGGACGTGCCGCAAGCACTGAAGCTGTGTCATCTCGATAACCTGGACTTCAGCCCGATGCGCACCACGTACTTCCTCAGCCGCGAGACAGTCATCGCCTCCAAGCTCGAAGGCATGGCCCGCTGGCGCGAGGCGTTGTTCGCCTTCATGCTGAAAAACGCCAATGGCAACCTGCGTTTCTTCAATCTGCCGCTGAACCGGGTGATTGAACTAGGTACCCAGGTCGAGATGTAAGCCCCCATGAAAAAGCCCCCGTTGCCATGAAGGTAGCGGGGGCTTTTTTGTGTCTGTGCCTTTACTTGCTTTCAGGCAATTCTTCTTCAGATTCGGTCTTTGTTCGGGCGGGTCGCGGTGTCAGCACCTTCACCACATCATCAATCACCGCCTTACTCATCGCCGTCAAATAATGCGCGGCCCAGGCGTGGCGGTCGGTGTCTTTTGCGTAGGCTGCATCCTCGGTAAATGATCTGGCGAGGAACAGCAGGTCGGAGGCTTGTGACAATGCATCAACGATGGGGACGCCGGCGCGGACGTTGAATAGCGCCTGATCCGAGCAGTAGATGAGAGGGGTGAAGCCGAGGGTTTTTAGTTCTGAAATCGCGGAAACATCAATTTTAGTCATAGTCAAAAATCCTAGTTGAGGAGCTGACTCATTCGTTTCCAAGCGAATGGGTGACAGCTGTACGCAGGTTGGAAACCGGGAACTAGGAAACCGGCACGCCCGAGGGCGTCCCACGCACAGCTGCCATAACTCATGATCACAAAAAACGCATGCAATCATGAAGGGGCGCTGTTGCGGCTAGTATCCGACGGGTTTCCAAGCCCGATCGCTGAATGGTCAGCGACGTCCGAGAGTATCCCGTCGAAGAAAAACGCAACAAGACGGCAAAGTGCCCAAAAAGAAAGATTCGGAGTTTGCCTACAAGGTCTGCGGGCGTCATCCGATATTGTGACACCTTCTGTAAACGAGACTAAACATGTCCCCATTTATCTGAGTTCAGCGCAGCCCCCTGTGGTGCGGTTAAATTGCGTGCTAATGAAAAAGCCCCCGCAACCATAAGGTGTCGGGGGCTTTTTTGTGTCCGGGGACTCAGATCACTCCTGAGCCGCCGTCTCCTTCGCTTGACGCTTCACGATGGCATCCACCAATCGCTGCGCCAACGCCGGGTAGTTCTCGTCGAAGTGATGGCCGCCAGGCAGTTTCATCGCTTCGCCCACGGCGGTCTTGTCGGTGCAGCCGCTCTCGTCGACTTCTTCCTCACCGTAGATGCACACCACTTTCGCCGGCGGCAGCTTGGCCATTTCCGGGCCGGTGGCGGCTTCTTTGCCGGCGTTGCCGAGCCAGCCTTCGACTTCGATCTCGAAGCTGCCGGTGCGGGCGAAGGCCAGCAGGATGATTGCGTCGACCCGCTGCTGTTCGGCTTCCGGCAGGCGGTTGTAGATGGCTGGCAGAACGTCGGCGCCGAATGAGTAGCCGGTCAGGATGAAGCGCTTGGTGCCCCATTTCTGCCGGTAGTGCTGCATCAGTTCGGTCAGGTCCAGGGCGCTTTGTTCCGGGCTCTTGTGCTGCCAGTAGTAGCGCAGGGTGTCGATGCCGACCACTGGGTAGCCGATCTTGGCCATCTCGCCGGCCACGTCGCGGTCCAGGTCGCGCCAGCCGCCGTCGCCGGAGAGGAATAGGGTCACGGTGTCCTTGGCTTGGCCGGCTGGCACTTCGACCACCGGAATCTGCAGGCCGCCAGCGGCTTTATCGCCACCGACGAGGGTTTTGCGCAGTTCGTTGTTCAGCACTTGCGGCAGGTTGATGTCGTAGTCGCTGATGCTGGTTTCGGCGTTGGGCTGGTCACGCACGAAGCCGGCGCTGGTGTCGTCCGGGTTGTCGTTCCAGGCCACCAGCCAGTGACCGTGGGCGGCACTTTTTGGCAGCAGATGAGTGCAGCCAGGTTTTTCCAGGGCCAGGTCAACCGAAATGGCCTGGGCCTTGTCGTCCTTCTGCTCGGCCAGCCAGCGCCACGCCAGCACGGCGCCAGGGCCGATGCCGCTGACCAGGGTTGCCGGGCCTTTGAGCTCTCTGAGGCCTGCCTGCAGAGCGCGACTTTGCTGGATGCAGTCCTTGGGCAGGATCACCTGGACGATCTGCGCAGAGCCGCTGCGGCTCAGGGTCATCAATTGTTTATCGCTGAGCTTCTGCTCTTCATTGACCGCCACCAGCACCTGCGCGCGCGGCGTGGTGCCGGGGATGACGCGGGTCATCGCGGCGCCATCGGCTGGCGTCAGCAGTTCGAGGGTCGGTTCGGGTGCCGGGCGTTTCAGGTACCAGTAACCGCTACCGACAATCAGGGCCAGCACTACCAGTGTGGCCAGTACGTACCGCAGGGAGCGTTGAATCATCAGCGTTTCACCAATCCAGTCAAGCCGCCCGCAATCAGGGCGGCAGTGTCGGCCAGGGCCACCAGCGGATCGAGTCCGGCGGGCACGGCCATATAACGGGGTTCCCAGTCAGGCTGGAACTTGTCTTTGAAGCGGCGCAAACCTTGGAAGTTATACAGCTGCTCACCACGGCGGAACACCATCGAGCCCAAGCGCTGGGTCAGTGGTGCGCCGCGCCGGGGTTGCAACCCCGACAATGGCACCATGCCCAGGCTGAAGCGCGCGTATCCATGATTTTTATAATGTTGAATCAGGCCGACCATCATGAATTCCATGGTCAGCTTAGGGGCGTCGGGGTGTGCGCGCATCAGGTCGAGGCTGGCCAGTTCATGACCGTAGGTCTCGAGCAGGTTGGCGAACGCCACCGGGCGCCCTTCGAAACGAATCACCGCGACACGGAAGTGCTTGAGGTAGTCATCGCTGAAACGCCCAAGCGAGAAGCCTTTCTCGCGCACATTCTTGCCGGTCAGCCAGGCATCGGAAATCACCTTGAGCTCGTCCATCGGCGCTTGCCCCGGCTCATGGATCTCCAGCGAAAGGCCGTCACGGGTGCCACGGTTCCAGGTGTAGCGCAGGTCCTTCATCTCTTTGCCTTTGGCTTCGAGATCGAAACGCTTGAGGTCGACCCGGGCTTCTTCGCCGAGCTTGATCGCAGTCAGGCCGATGTCCATGTAGTACGGCAGGTTCTCGGCACGCACTTGATAAAACACAGGGCGGGCGTGGTGGATATCGCACAGGTCACGGAACTGCCAGATCATTTCCGCCCGTTGCTGGGTCGGGCCGATCGGGTCATACAGCGCTACCAGGCTGCGGCCACGGCGGGCGTACATCAGGAACGCCTCGTCGTTGGGGTGAAACAGCAGCGCCTTGTCACCGGTCAGGGCCAGGCCGCCATCCGGTTGGGACGAGGCCATGAGGATATTAGCCGCGCGCTCCAGTTCATCGGAGGTTGGCAGGTGGATTATCGGACGCGCGGTACGCAGCAGCCACGTCAGGGACACCACCACCAGCAGCACCGCGGCACCCAGCAACGAACGCAAGCCTCGCGGGGCGTCGGCGTCGAGGGTGAACTGCCACCAGAGTTGATGGCTGTACGGAACGTCCTGATAGGCGAACAGCAGCAACCAGATCGATGCGCCGAGTACGCAAAGACTCGACACCAGATACAGCGGCGAAAACGGCAGCTCGGTCAGGCGGCTGGGACGGTAAAACGAACGCCGGAAAACCCCCAGCAAACTTGCTGTCAGGGTCATCAGGCTGGCTTCTTCCCAATCGAAGCCTTTGAGCAGAGAGAGCACGGCGCCGACCAACAACAGAATGGTGGTCAGCATCCACGCGGCCGACAGGCGGCGACGCAAGCCCTGAGCCAGCAGCAGGCAGAGCACGCCCACCAGGCTGGCGCCGAAGTGCGAGGCGTCGACCAGTCGATGCGGGATCAGAAAGCCGATGTGTTCAAGGCGCGTATCGATCTCCGGCGTTACGCCAGAGAACAGCAACACCACGCCGGACAGGAACACCAGCACCGCCAGAATCGGCGCGGCCAGGCCTGAGGCGGCGCGTAGCGTCTGGCGTGTCTGAAACAGGCGCTGGCCTTCGTTGATCAGCAGCAGTACGCAAGCCACCAGCAGCGGCAAGATCACGTAGATCAGGCGGTAGAGCAGCAGGGCGGCAGCCAGTGGCGCGGCACCGAGCTTGTCGGCGAAGGCCGCCAGCAAAATCGCTTCGAACACCCCGACACCGCCGGGTACATGGCTGAGCACGCCAGCGGCCAGGGCCAATAGATAGACCAGCAGGAACGCACCGAAGGGTGGCGCTTCGGGCAGCAACAGATAGAGCACTGTCGCGGCGGCGGCCACGTCCAGGGCGGTGATGACCAGTTGCAGGAAGGTCAGGCGGCGGCCCGGCAGGCGCAAGGTACGGCGGCCGACCTTGACCAGCAGGTTGTCCGGGTAAGGCTGTTCCGGCAAGCGACGGCGGTAGATACCGATCGCCAGTACCGTGGCGAGCAGCAGCACGGCCCCTGCAATCGCACCCAGCAACGTCTCGGAGAAACCCAGGGCCRGCGAGGCGGCGGGCAGGTTGCTGAGGGTGGCGAGGGCGGCCAGGGGCGGGAGGGCGCAGCCGAGCGAGAGGCTGGCAAACAGCGTCATGTGCGCGACTTCCGAAGCCCCCACGCCATGCCGTGCATATAGACGGTAGCGAACCGAGCCCCCCGACAGCAGCGACAGACCGATGGCATTGCCGATGGCGAAGGCGGTGAAGCCCCCCAGCGCCACGACTCGCGGCGCCAGTGTCACGCCGGCATAACGGCTGGCCGACCATTCGTAACCCAGCAGAATGATGAAGCCGACGACGGTCGCGCCTAACGCTCCCAGCAAGGCCGGTCTCGGCACTTCCAGGATCGAGTCGTGCAGCGCGTACAGATCGAGTTCGCTCAGCAGGTGACGACAGGCAATCAGCGCGATGGCGAACAGCAGCAAAGTGACCGCCAGACCGATGGGTTGACGGTATTTGCTGATTCGATCCAGMAAGCGCAGACGCTCGGCTTTGATCGGTTGTGTCGCTGTGACGGTGTCTTGTGGATCAGACGAGTTGGCGCGCATCAATCACCTCTTGGATTGTGCGCGACAGGATGGGGGTATCCAGCCAAGTTACCAATCCCTGTAGAAAAAAATAATCACAAATATTAACGCGTCTCACCGGGTATCGGCGATGGCGCATCACCAGTCGTCGAGGGTTTTTCTTGCGGTTCAGCCTAGGTCTGAACTCACAGTCTGGCGACCCTGAACGGCTCACTGCACAGTGACAGATCATTGTTGCGAAAGGACTTTTTCAACAGATACAAAAAAGGCCACTCTTTCGAGTAGCCTTTTTTGATGTTTGGTTGCGGGAGCCGGATTTGAACCGACGACCTTCGGGTTATGAGCCCGACGAGCTACCAGACTGCTCCATCCCGCGTCTGTGTGGCGGCATTCTACAGGCGAACGCCG